>CAJONH010000270.1 GCA_905235825.1 Candidatus Gastranaerophilales bacterium | reverse complement strand
TAAATTCCGTAACCGTTTGATATAGAACTAATTCAGGCAGAAAGGTAAAAAATGGGCGTTAATACAAGAGGAAGCAACAAAAGTGAAACAAAGGTAACATTCGGTAATACAAGCCAGTCAAATCCTTATTACACTTCATCAACCGATTCAAACGGCAAAACAAAGGGTAAATTTTACAAAAGGAAGTGCCGGAGAAACTGCATATAATTTTGTAAATAAAAAAAATTTTATAATTTATTTTGTAAACCTATTAAGACAAAATTGTCACAAAAATTTACATATATCAAAAACCATGATGGATACATGCTTTCAGCTTGTTTTTAAGATAGAAAAATCACTGAGATTTGAATTGAAATATTGCAAAAATCTTGAAATAGTGTATATTGATAATATAATAAACATTTAAAGCTTGTGTATCAAATCATTTAAGACTATTAATTAAATAAACTCTAATGTTTTCGAGGATTAGAGATGTGTTAGTTTTGTGTAATGTTCTCAAAGAAAGGAGTAAATAAAATGACTAATAATTGGGATGAAGCTGAACATCCGAGAGATGATATAGGCAGATTCACATATAAAAATGGCGGTGCAAGCAGTTCAACCGGAATAATTGAAGGCGGTGTTGAGAAGGTTGAATATCCTGATGATTGGGGTGGTGGTGATTCCGAAGGCGGTGGAATTGGTGATACAATCGGTGATATATTAACAGGTGTTTTAGGTGTTGTACTAAATCCACAAACAATCAGTGCTATATTAAATATTTTAGCAACAAAATATACTGTTTCAGAAATGAAAAAAATTAAAGAAGAATTGTATGAATATATGGAAAGACATTCAAATTCAAAACAATCCGCTCAAGAACAACAAGATGCGAAATTTGAGAAAATGAAACAAGAACTTTTACAAAAAGCATACGAAGATGAATTAAAATTGAAAAAAAGAGCTGATATTTTATATGGAAGTGATGAATAATATTATAAAAAATTCCCGCATAGAAACTATCCGCAATTTGACGGCAGTATGACTGGCGGTGCTGCGAATATAGCAAATTATAATAAACAATATATTGAAAAATTACAAAATATGGCTCAAACAGATTCTGATAAAAATTTTCTAAATAGTTTAAATCATATTTTAGAAGCTGAAGGTGGCTATAATAATATAGTAGGAGATGTACCAACAAATCTCGGTGTAACTCAAGGTATTTATGATATATACAGAAAAGAAAAAGGATTATCAGTACAAAGTGTAAGAAACATAAAAATAGAAGAAGCTGTACCTATATATTATCAATATTTTTGGAAACCATCTGGGGCTGATAAATTATCTCATCCTTTAGATTTAGTTTATTTTGATATGTATGTAAATAGTAGTCCAAGAGATGCAAAAAGAGTTTTAAGTCGTTCTGATAATGATGTCTATAAATTTTTGGAAAATCGTCGAAAATTTTATGATGATGTTATTAATGCAAAACCCATTAAGGAAAAATTCAGAAAAGGTTGGTATAATAGACTAGACAAACTAAAAAAATATGTAGATGATTACTACTCAAACAATTAATTAAAATAATATAACCGATAGTCTATTTTAATTCTCGGTTATATTATTTGTATAAATATTATATATTTCTTCAAAAATTCTGTGCGTTGTTTTTTTAATTCTACTTTTTTATCTAATCCTATTTGCTGGTACATTGTACCACCATGATTAAAAATAAATTTATCAATCATTTCATTATTTTTTTTATTTTGTTCTATCCACATATTATGATTTTTTTCTATAAGTTTGTATTCACTGTAAGACATTTCGTTTTTTAATAGTTTTAAATATTTTGTAATTTCTATGTTCCAAAGTTTTTCAGCATTATATAAACAATTTAAAGAATCTACTGTCGATATTGATTTTTCAAGACATTCATTTTCTTTTATGTCTATTAAATTATCTTGATTTAATATTTTATTATTTAAATTTGTTAAAAATTCTTTTTCTTTAATAAGATTTTTATTAATTTCTTGTAAATTACTATGTTGTCTATACATTAGTTCAAATTTTTTATCATCAGTGATTTTTTTTATAAAAAAACCTAATAAAAATGATAAAATGAATAAAAAAAGGCAAATTAACAATAAGAGATTTTTTTTCATACATAATATTGTACTGTTTCTCATTTCTTTTTTCAATATATATATTTGTACTATGATGAAAAATACTGAAAATGTTACACCAAACATGCAAATCGTAAATAATTCCAATTTAATAAAAGAAGAAAAAATCGGCTTTAACAGGTGCTATTGCTGCTCCTGTCGGTCTTGTTTCTCGTACAGGAATTAATAATGCCGTTAAACAAAGTATGATTAATAGTGCAAAAAATAAAATTTCACAAGAAGCAGTAAAAAAAGGTTATCCATTACACGAAGAAATTTTAAATAATCTTGCTGATAAAATGGTAAATGCTAAATCAAAACAGGCTTTAACAGGTATATTAATGGAAACTCCCTCTGCTCTTGTTTCAGGTGCTAGTGATACAGCTGCAATAGCAGGGATTGATTATGCTTTAAATAAAATTCAAAATAAAGAACAAGAAACATATTTAGACCACTTAAAAGAATATGCCCCTTTTATGGCTTTTTCTGCAATTCCTGTTGCCGCTAAAGCTATAAGTCCGGCACT
>CAJONH010000269.1 GCA_905235825.1 Candidatus Gastranaerophilales bacterium | reverse complement strand
TAAATTCCGTAACCGTTTGATATAGAACTAATTCAGGCAGAAAGGTAAAAAATGGGCGTTAATACAAGAGGAAGCAACAAAAGTGAATTGTAAAAATCCTGAAATTATTTATACTGAATATATAATGCAACCTAAAAGTTAATTCAAATAAACGATTGGGAAGTTTGGTTAGATTAGAAATAAATGTTGATAAACATTTAGGTGTATTTTGTGTACATAAGTTAAGTAAAGGAGTAAAAATGTCAAATTTTAATGAATCTGAACATCCGAGAGATGATATAGGCAGATTTACATACAAAAATGGCGGTGTAAGCAGTTCTACAACAGGAATATTAGAAGGAAAAGTTGAATATCCTGATAATAGAAGTAGCGGTGATTCCGAAGGCGGAGGAATTGGCGATAAAATCGGTGATATTTTAACCGGTGTTTTAGGTTTTGTATTAAATCCACAAACAATAAGTGCTGTATTAAATATTTTAGCAACAAAATATACTGTTTCCGAAATGAAAAAAATTAAAGAAGAATTGTATGAGTATATGGAAAAATGGGCTAATTCCTCAAATAGGAATAATTCAACTGATGAAAAAAGGCAAAATATAGATGAACAAAATGATATAGGAATGGATAATCCATTATTAAAAGGTGAAATCGAAAAACAATAGAATATAAATGATATTCGTGAATTAGGAGAACCAAAAGAACAAATCGATATCTATACACAAGATTTAATCAAAGAAATTAAAAATACAGAAATTAATATTGAAGGTGTAGGAAATGTAAAAGCAGAAACACTAATTCCTAATTTAGAAAAATATATACAAGATAATCGCACAAAAACAGAAAAACGTGCCGATATTTTGTATCCTTCTATGAAAACTGAACATCCTATTATTACTGATATTAAACTTGCAAGTAAAATGTTTCCTTATTTTGTTGAAAGAATGAATATTGAACTTGAAGCAAGAGGCAAGGAAAAGGTTACAGGTGTTGAAGTTATGGATTCTTTTGAATGGGAAACTGCAATAAAAAATATTTTTGAAGGAGTAAAACAATATAATAAATTTTCTCACAACAAAAGTGAATTTACTTCGGCAAGAAACATAGAAAAATTTCTCAAGTATATGGAAGGCAGTAAGGAAAACCCGACAAAAGAAGAAATAAAAAGACAAGAAGATTTAAAAGAAATGATAAATGATTTTATTAATGGCGGTGATTTATCAATGTGGGCTGCTTCTAGTGAACATTTGGGAAATATTCCCGATGCAGCAGGTTTATTAAGAATTAATGGAAGAAACTCAAATTTGAATATTGATTACACGAAAAAAGCATATAAATATAATAGTGCTTATGAATTACCTGAAAAATTGATAGATATTACTGTTTCTAAATTAGAAAGTCAAGGTTTAAGTTCAGAAACTAAGGGGTTATATTTTAATTCTGATTCAGAACTTTCAAAAAGAATATCATTAACTCCTCAAATTTTTAATTTAGTAAAAGCACAAAAAGATAAAATAAAACTATTTTGTGATTATAATAGTAGTAGTGAACCAATTTCATTATATTCCAAAACAAGTGTTGAATATAAACAAAATCAAAATAGAAATTTGTATTATGCTTTTCATAATGCAGATATACATAATTTGAAATATGATATATTTGGCAATATATCAGGAGATTTAATTGACACTACAGATTTTAATGCAGGTAAAAATGAACCAATATTAGTACAAAAAGCAAAAGAATTACAAGATGAAGGAATTATTGAACCAAAATTTGTAATAGTACATTTTGTTATACCAAGAGAAATATTTATGCGGGAAATCATAAATGAAGAAAATAATAACAAATAAATACATTCAAAAAATCATTAAATTCATATTTAATTATATGAATTTAATGATTTTTATTTGTATTTTTTTCGGTTGTATTATGTTTTTAATGTTAATTAATTTAGCTGATAGTGCTAATTGGTTTCAAACAGCTTTTATTTCATTTATACCTATATTAATATTGTTTTTTCTAAAATTTTTAACAAAAATATTTAAAAATAAGTGGTTAATTATTTCGGTTTGTATAATAAGCACATTATATACAATAATTTATGTCTTTTATATATTCGTAATTGTTATGTTTGGTATTATATTTTCAGGTACAGACGATATTCCGCAATACGAAAAACCTCTGATAAGTGAATATAGCCAAAAATTAGAAACATTATCATCATATAAACACAGAATTAAACATTTTCCAAAAAATATTCCGCAAGAAGCCTATAATTATGATTTTTGTATTGAAACCGCATTTGACGGATTTAATATTTCAACATTGAAGTTTAATGTTGATAATACTGAATATTTTAAGAAGATAATTAAACAAAACAAAAATAAAATATACAAATCTATTAATTTAGGAAAATCAATAGATTATTATCGTGACATAGAATCACATATAAACTCATTATATAATTATCCGGGAACTGACCAATATAAACTCTATGTATTAAATTTTGAACCAAATAAAGATAATGACAAACATTATACTTCTGGTTTTATTATTTCAGAAAAGAAAAAAGAAATAATTTTTTTCTATGCAAATTATTGTTTAGATTTAGAACGAAATATAAATGGAAATTTATGAACAAAACAAAATATCAAAACAATGTAATGATTTAATTTTGCAAGTAAAACTTTCATATACTTTTATATGGCATACAATACATCTTGCAAAAGAAAACCCTTCAAGATGTGCTATGACCTCTTGAAAAATTTGCGATAAACGGCGTTGCGTGTCGAAAACTCAACGT
>CAJONH010000268.1 GCA_905235825.1 Candidatus Gastranaerophilales bacterium | reverse complement strand
CCGGCAAAGTGCTCACTTTTTAAAGTCACCACTCCCAAATTTCGTTCACACCCTTCGGGCTTATCACGAAATTTGCTCGGGCAAAATATATTATACAACATTCGGAGATTTTTTTTGTATTATCTGTTTAACAGCTTCATACATAACAATACTTGCAGCATTTGCAACGTTAAGCGAATCAAAATTTGTTAACATAGGTATTTTAATTTTATAATCAGCTTGTTTCAGTATGGAAGAAGATATACCTTCTTTCTCCGAACCCATGACTATAGCGAAATTCATATTGCAATAATCAATTTCAAAATAATTATCATTCGCACTCATATCCGTTGCAATTATCCAGAAGTTGTTATTCTTTAGTTTATCTATGACAGAAACAAGGCTATTAACCATGATTAAATCAATTCGATTAACTGCACCTGCCGAAGATTTTTCAACAGTTGCATTAATAACAGCATTTCTTCTTGAAGGAAAAATTACGGCATCAAACCCCGCACAAACGGCTGTACGTATAATAGAACCCATATTATGAGGATCTTCTACACCATCAGTAATAATAATTTTTTTGTTATTTTTTTCTTTTTGAAGAAAATCATCAAAATCGGTATATTTAATTGGTGGAACATAAGCAATTACACCTTGATGAGGCAAATCAGCATATTTTTGGAATTTATCTTTTGTTAAAAATTGAAAAATAATCCCCCTGCTTCTTGCAATATCAACTATTTTAGATATTTTAGGATTATCGTGAGGAGTTTTAAGTAAAATTATCTTACTTACACTTCTTTCTCCGTCAAGAAGCAGTTCTAATACATTATTTCTTCCGTATACATAATTATCCATTTTTGTAAACCTATATTACAAACTTTTTTTATTATACAACAAATGCTATAGTATTTAAAGGATTGTTACCAAAAAATAATCTCATTTATTAAGTTTATTGCCAAAAACGGAAATATAAACTATGATATCTATATAATATATTTACAGTATGGAAACGGGTTAATACAAAATGAATATTCTGGAGCAAATAGGTTTTAAACAAAGAAAACACGTCGGTATATCAATATCGGCAAATAACTTTATAGAACTTGTATGTATAGATAAAGCAACAAAAGCAGTAGTTAAATATTCCTCTGATAATATAAAATATAATAACTCAATAAGGGAAATTGTTGATTACGATGAACTGGCTGAATCAATAGAAAGATTATTTGAAGATGTCGGACTTAATCCAAAAGAATGCAGCGTTACATTGAGTTTACCAAATGTTCATTTTGGAATTACAGCTCTTGACGGTACTTCTGATACCCCTTTCATTATTGAAAATATACAAACAGATATAGAAGATTTATATATTTTCAAAAGAAATGAACCTGCAATTTCGTTTTCAATACTTGAAAACGGAATTATCAGAGGACAAAAAAATATAGTATTCAGTGCTATGCAGACAAAAGTAGTTGCAAAAATTATCGAAATTTTTGATAAACTTGAAGCTGAAGTAGTAAGAATAGATACATCATATTCATCATTGTTTAGAGCTGTAAAATTCTGCGACAGGTTTAACAAATATGTTATGCCTGAAGAAAAAACATTATTACTGTTAATTACCTCAAACAGCTGCGGTGCATTCTATTTTACAGGTCCTGTTGTTACGGACTCAATGGAAGAACCGCTTGCAGTTAAATCATTCTCCAGTGATGAAGTATACTCGGCTATTACAAAATTAGCAACTAACTCTATTTTAAAGAACAGTCCTAAATCACTTCTTATAATTAGTGAAGCTGATGAAGTAGATGCTCAGACATTATCGCAAAAACTCGATTTTGCAGGCGAAGTTGATTGTATTAATAAAAGTATTAACAATAATCAACAATTTATTGAAGTTTATGGTTTGGGTTCTGATATTGATTCTAATATGATTTCTTATATGACAATAGAAGCAGCAGGTGCAGCTGTTGCCGACTATGACGAATATCCGCTTGAAATTAATTTTCTTCCTAAAGATAGAATACATAATAACATTGTTGAAGTCGGTAATTATGAAGTGCCTTTTGACAGATACATAATATTTGTTGTAGTTGCTGCAATTATTGTGGCTGCCATTATAGGACTGCTCATTAATACACTTTGTACTATAGCTATGAATTTAAGCAGGTCGTCAAATGAATCTACAAAACAGGATATTAATGTTTTCCAAAGATCGGTTGAACAAAATGCAAATACATCAAAAGTTGATATATTACCTATAATGACTAAAATAGTTAACAGAAACAGAGATATAATTGATACATATACTTCATTATCAACTGATATACCGGAAACCGTTTATATAAAAACATTTAAAACGCAATCAAACGGAGGTATAGGTATTTTGGGCGAAGCAAGAACCAGTGAATCCGTTCAAATTTTTGTTGATAACCTGAAAGAAAAAAATGGTGATTTAATGTTAACAAAATTATCAATAAATGCTCAAACAGATAGTATTAAGTCAAAAATTCCTGATGGTTATACGTTTGAAATAAAAACTCCTGATAAAAATGTTAATTTTGAAGAAGGTTTACCACAACAAACTCAATCATCAATTCAAAATATGTTAGAAAGTTTAAGAAGAGGTGTATCCGGTGTTTCCTCATATAGCGGTAACTCAATGCCACCTTCTTCGCCTATAATATAATTTAAACAGAGGATACTATGAATAAAAAATATCAACAATTTGTTCCGATTTGTCTTATATTGGCAGCAGTATTAATAGTTTTGATAGTTATTTCAATTTGTCGTCCCAAAATTGAAGAATATAGTGATATAAGAGAAGAACTTGAAAGAAACAGTGCCAAAAAACAAAAACTTGAAGAACAGGTACGAAAAGAAGAAGCGGATAAACAAGCTCAAGAAATTAAGTTAAGAGCATTAAAGCCTATTTTCAAAACTACAGTTAACAGTTCAAACGAAAGTTTGGGTGTTTTTGGTAATATGTTTGAAGATATTATAAAAACTGCTCAAAGCAACGGTCTTTTAATTCGTTCTATTGAATACAATATGAAGCCTACAAATGACCCTTTATATGCAGAAAATTCAGGCAGTTATAATGCTTGTGAACTTAAATTTTTCTTTGTTGGAACATATAATCAAATGCATGCATTTTTAAATGATATGAATAATAATTTTGAATATTTAACTGCTATTTCAAGTTTAAGCATAACGGCTTTTCAAGAAGATGCCGATTACCTTCTGATTAATGAAGCAATTACTTTATACAGTGAAAAGCCTTCTATGACAACACACAGAAACAGAAGATAAGATAAAAATAAGGATAAAAAAGGAGTGTTTTTTAACACTCCTTTTTATGTTGATATACTATAGTCCTGAATTCTAATTTTTGGTTGTACAATAACCAATCTTGATTTTGGTCTGTTGCTAACGTTTTCATATTGAAAATATGAAATTATTTTGTTATATTTTTTAAATATAGATTGTTTTATTTTAGTATACTTTGTTCTGCTCTTATCATCACCTAAAATACAATGAGAAACTTTTTCTTGTTCTTTTTTGCCGTAATTAAACCAATATGTATAGTTTTTATCTGTTCCTGACGCATAAACTTCAATCGGAGTTTTATTGCTATTTTGACAAACTCTTTTTATCCCCCCGTGTTCCGCATCATAAGCAGCGTTAAATTCGACGGCAGTATTTGTAACGTTTTTCATGTAACCAATTTCGGATTTATTTTCATTGAATGGATTATAAAAATAGCAGTCTGCCGTTACTTTTTGATATTGATTTCCTTCATATATTTGGTTTTTACCTGCTTTTAATTCACTTTTAATATCATAAACAGTATAAACTTGATTGTTTTTTGTATGTATAATTTTATCAACAAATCCGTCTGTATCAATTTTTCTTATAGTTCTATATATATCACCTTGATAATTTACTGCATTAGTTTGTATATTTTCATCAAGATTATCATTTTTAACTTTTATTAAAAGTTCATTTGCTTCATTAAATAATTTAACAGAGTTTTTATTTATTTTTTTAAAATCAGATGATGCATATTCTATTTTCTTTTCGGCATTCAATATAAACTTTTTATATTTTTGTTCGGGAGGAGGTGAAAATAAATTTCTTAATAGACCTAATAAACAATTTGAATTATCATTTTTTTTTATTTCAAAACTATCGTTGGGAATATCAGAAGTTTTAATATTGTCAGAAGTAATTTGATTTTTATTATTTATATCGCTTTTAAAACTAACATTATATATACTGCTAATGTTATACATAGAAAATCCTTTCGGGTAAATTAATAAATTGTTTATATATACCGATACTTATAAAACCCGTAATTACAAAACTTGCTATAAATTAATACTTTATTATTTAATTAATCTAAAATATCACCCGTTACAATATTTACACGCATAGGCTTATAAAGTCTTATATAGAGAATTTGACCATCTTTTCCTATAAAATTTTTTCCCTTGATGACAGAAGCCGCTGCCCTTGTAATTTTATTGGATTCCGTAACGGGCGGTGTACAATCGGCAATACCTTGAATACGTGTTAAATTGCCATCTTTATTTGTTGCAGAAAGTTCAAATAATACACTTCCGTTTTTTATAAATGGAATTGAGCGTTGTGAATTAAGCACTTTTCCTATTAATATAATATTTTTTGAAAGTAAAAGATGATTTTCATCATCAACTATATTATCGGCAAATCTTGCCTGAAACATTGTTCCTGATTTTGTCTGACCTGATTTTAATTGTCCCGAAATTATTACGGGTAAAATTGTCCGAACAGGCAGAGTAACTACATCATCTTCTCTTTTTGTATTATCTATGATAATTCCGCCTTCTTCAACTATTTTAGGACTGGTTTCTTCTTTATGTTTTTCTTGAATATAGCCTTCTGTTATTTCTTTTAATTTATCTAAAAAATATGCAAATTGTGCACGTGAAATATATCCGTCATAATTGAGATAATTTTCTCTCGGCGGTTCTTTTGCTATAACACCTAAAACTTCCGCTTTTCCTGCCGTAACCTTAAACCAATCGGGTATATCATCAAAATCAGCATAAGCATTTTGAAGTGCAACCAATGCTTCTTTTTTTGTTATATGTTCTGATTTTAATATATTTACCATAAATGTAATAATTTCATCTCTTGTTACATATTCATTCGGATAAAAATAGCTGTCCGATACAGGCTTTAGTATATCTAAATCCAATGCTCTTATAACATATTTCCATGCCCAATGAGAATTATTAATATCATCAAATGCATAAGCATTTTGAACCTGTATATTTTCCTGTTTTATTGCTTTTATAATTGATGCGGCATATTCTGCTCTTGTAACATAACGTTTCGGCTGAAACTCATCATCGGATACACCGTTCATTATTCCGGCTTCGGTTATTCTGTCTATTTCTTGTATATCCCAATATCCGGCAGGAACATCTTTAAACTGTTTTGCAAATGCCTCTGAAGCAAAAAACAGCATAACAAATATAATAATATATACTAACTTCTTCATATTTATTCCGGAATATCACCTGTTACTTCACCCTGTAAATAGTTCTGGATACAAGCAAAACCTATACCTTCTTTTGAACAATCAGATGCAATTTCACTATCTGATGCTCCATAAAATGCAGGAACTATACCATGTTCGGGAAGAAATAAAACGGCAAAAATATCTTTTCCTATTGTATTAGGGTTTTTTTCACCGTTAATATCAAATATAATTGTCATTCCCGGCTCGCTCCCTTTTGTAACACCAAAGAATGTTTTAAAATCATTTGCATCGCCATAAGCATCAAGTTGAACAAATGTACCATCATTTAAAACAAGTGCCATTGTTCCTTCGCCTATACTAACTCCCGGATGATTATATTTAAAGTCAGTCCCTTTTAAAGTTTTTGTTGTATTGCTGTTCCAACATCCTTCGGTTTGATTTTCACAAACTTTCATTACCGTTAAATATTTTTTTAAATAAGTATTATAAAAATCAAGCATTCCCGGACTGTCATTTTTAATCGTATAATATGAATAATCTTCGCCGTTTGCAACAGAGCGTTCTAATGCACCTGAAAGTATTGAATACATTTTATTAACTTTACTGTATCGTTCTTTTTCATCATAATTATGAACAATTATAGGAATTGTGATTGAAGCAATAATACCAATAATACCAATTGTTAATAAAACTTCCGTAAGGTTAAAGCCAAATCGAAAATTTATGTATTTTCTCATTTTATAATCTCCTGAACATAAGTTATCCTTTTAGTGATTCAATTAAATCACTTATTGTTTTTTCCTGAACGGTTATTTCTTCTATTCTTGCTTTCGTTTGTTCTAATACTTCTTTTGGTGCGTTAGAAACAAATTTCTCATTTTTTATTCGTCCTTCAAGGCTTCTTTTTTCATTAACAAGTTTATCAAGTTTTTTATTTTGCCTTTTTATTTCTTCGTTAATATCAATTAGCCCTGCTAACGGAATTATTATTTTAGAGTTACTTACTACGGCTGCTGCCGATTGTTTTACGGTTTTATGATTTTCATCAACATACTTAATGTCTTCAACTCTGGCTAATCTATGAATATAAGCCTCTACTTTTTTGAAAATCACTTCTTCTTCCGAACTTGCAAGAATTTCAGCATTGACTTTTGTTGAAACAGGGATATTAAAACTCTGCCTTACATTTCTCAAAGATTTAATTGTTTCAAATACAAGCTCCATTTGAGTATTTTCATCCGTAAATACTAATTTTTCGTTATAAACAGGAAAATCACTTAGCATAATAGCTTTAGTATCAGTATTTTTCGGCAAAATCTGCCAAATTTTTTCCGTTATATGAGGCATAACGGGATGTAATAATCTTAATGTCATATCAAGTACATATCTTAATACTCTTTGTGTATTAAGTTTTAATTTTTCATCCTGTAATTGAATTTTTGCAATTTCAACATACCAATCGCAATAATGATTCCAGAAGAAATCATATAAAGTATGAGCCATTTCACCTATGCGGTAATTTTTAATATTTTCATTTGTTTCTTTTGCCGTAGTATTTAATTTATTCAAAATCCATTTATCGGCGAGTGTAAGATTAGCAAAATCAATATTTTTATCGTCAACTCCTTCAAGATTCATAAGAACAAATCTTGAAGCATTCCAAATTTTATTGGCAAAATTCCTTCCGTATTCAAATTTTTCATCGCTTATTTTAATATCCTGTCCGCCGTAAGTGCATAGTGATGTTAATGTAAATCTTAAAGCATCACAGCCGTATTTATCAATAATTCCAACGGGGTCAATTGTATTGCCTTTTGATTTAGACATTTTTTGACCTTGTTCATCACGAATAAGACCGTGAATATAAACCGTTGAGAACGGTGCTTTTTTTGTAAATTCTTCACCCATTGTAATCATTCTTGCAACCCAGAAGAAAATAATATCAAAACCCGTTACAAGAGTTGAAGTCGGATAGAATTTTTTGAAATCTTCCGCATTTGTATCAGGCCAGCCCATTGTTGAAAATGGCCATAAACCCGAAGAAAACCATGTATCAAGTACATCAGAATCCTGAGTATATAAGGAAGGATTGGGATTTTCCTTTGCGACAACCATTTCTCCCGTTTCATTATGGTAATAAGCAGGAATTTGATGTCCCCACCATAATTGGCGGGAAATACACCAATCACGAATATTTGTCATCCAGCCGAGGTAATTTTTTGTCCAGCGTTCGGGTACAAATTTAATATCACCGTTTTCAACGGCAGCAATTGCCGCTTTTGCAAGCGGTTCCATTCTTACAAACCATTGCTCAGATAATAAAGGTTCTATTGTAGTATTACATCTCTGGCATTTACCGACATTGTGTTCAATCGGCTTAATTCTGACAAGACTGTTATTATATTGAAGCAGCTCAACTGTTTTTTGGCGGGCTTCTTCTCTCGATAAGCCCTGAACATCACCATGAACTTCACTGCAATGCTTCATTTTACCCTGCTCATCTATAACCCAAATGGGTTTCAATCCGTGTCTTTTAGCAACTTCATAGTCATTAGGGTCATGAGCGGGAGTAATTTTTAATGCCCCAGTTCCATAATGTTTATCAACGTAATCATCGGCAATAATAGGAATTTCTCTGCCGGTAAGAGGTATCATAACCGTTTTGCCTATTAAGTCTTTATATTTATAATCGGTAGGATTAACAGCAACGGCAACATCTCCGTATATGGTTTCAGGACGGGTTGTTGCAACAACTATTGCTCCTTGTTCATTTTTCAGAGGATAACTTATTTCCCATAAATTACTGTTTTCTGTTTCATAATCGGTTTCAACATCAGAAATTGCACTCTGACAGCGAGGACACCAGTTAACAATATATTTACCTTTATAAATTAAATCTTTTTCGTATAATTTAACAAAAACTTCTTTAACAGCTTCATTACACCCTTTATCAAGAGTAAAACGAGCTCTTGACATATCAAAAGAAGCACCGAGTCTTTTGCATTGTTCCAAAATTGCATTTCTATGTTTATTAGCCCAATCCCAAGTTACTTCCAAAAACTTTTCTCTGCCAAGGTCAAAACGAGTTTTGCCTTCACTTCTTAATTTTTTTTCTACAACATTTTGAGTCGCAATACCTGCGTGGTCGGTTCCCGGCATCCATAAAGTTTCAAATCCTGACATTCTGTGATATCTGACCAATATATCCTGCAATGTTTCATCGAGTGCATGTCCCATGTGCAATACTCCCGTAACATTCGGAGGAGGAATTACTATTGAATACGGAGGCTTTTTACTTTTTGCATCAGCCTTAAAACATTCATTATCTTCCCAGAATTTATAAATTGCTTCTTCCGTTTCATTTGCATTATATACTGTAGGTAAATCTTCAATTTTGGTTATACTCATCTTATTTCCCTCATAATGTCGTTATTATATTTTTATTATCCGATATAAATATGAAATTGGAAGTAAAAATTATATAAATAAACAAAAACGGTATATTTAAATACCGCTTTGTTTTTATTTAAAAAAGTATATTTTAATTCTGAAGAGCTCTTAATTGACCTGCTGTATATGGAACGTAGTCATCGCCGCCATTATTACTAATATATACAACTTCATCATCAGCAACATCATCAGCTATTTTAGTAGGAAGAGTGTTTGATGGTGTATCTCCTTTATGGAAAATGACTTCTCTTTGAGGAACAGGTTCTGCTGACATTGCTTCAACAGCTTTTTTAGCAGCTTGTTGTGCTCTGAATTGAGCTGCAGTATATGGAATTGGAACTCCTCCGTCATTGCTTACATATACTGTTTCATAATCCGGTACATCTTTATCTACTGCATCCGGCAAAATTGTTGATGGTTTATCACCTTTATGAAAGGTTGCTCTGAATGCTTGATTATCATAGT
>CAJONH010000267.1 GCA_905235825.1 Candidatus Gastranaerophilales bacterium | reverse complement strand
TAGTTGTATTCTTCCTATTTATTATCGCTATTTTCTTCAGTGCGGGCGGCAGCTTGATTTCCATTAAAAAACATTTACAGGTATAAAACTTCTTATCATAGCTGTATTAAATAGTAGAAATTTGACTAATACGGTCTTTACGGATATAATGAGTCTGTTGTTTTAAGAGTAACTGTAAAGTTTTCGCAAAATAAACGAGAACAAAGGTAAGTATGATACATTGTTCAAATGGTATACATTAGAATAAATCAGCCATTTTATGTATATGATTGATATGGGAATATTGCATTGAAAAGAATTTTAATTACCGGAGGAGCCGGATTTATAGGTTCACATCTTGCCGAAAGGCTTTTGAATGACGGAAATGATATTATTTGTCTTGATAATTTTTTTACGGGTTCAAAAGATAATATCAGACATTTGATAGGAAATAATAAATTTGAACTTGTAAGACATGATGTTACTATTGAATATTTTGCAGAGGTTGATCAAATATATAATCTTGCCTGCCCGGCATCTCCCGTACATTATCAATATAACCCGATTAAAACAATGAAAACTTCTGTTATGGGAATTATTAATATGCTTGGTCTTGCAAAAAGATGCAATGCAAAAATACTGCAGGCAAGTACAAGTGAAGTATACGGCGACCCTCTAATTCATCCTCAAATTGAATCATATTGGGGACATGTTAATCCTATCGGAGTCAGAAGTTGTTATGACGAAGGAAAACGATGTGCCGAATCTCTTATGTTTGATTATAAAAGACAGCATAATATTCAAATAAGAATTGCACGTATTTTTAATACTTATGGTCCCAATATGGCTCTTAATGACGGCAGAGTCGTTTCTAATTTTATTATTCAAGCACTCAAAAATGAACCGATTACAGTTTATGGAACGGGAATGCAGACTCGTGCTTTTTGTTATGTGGATGATATTGTTGATGCACTTGTTAAATTAATGAACAGCGATTTTTCTTTGCCTGTTAATATAGGAAATCCCGATGAACGTACTATTCTTGATTTTGCTAAATTAATTATTACTCTTACCAATTCAAAATCAGAAATAATTTTTAAAGAATTGCCTTCCGATGACCCTGTTCAGCGTGAACCCGATATATCTCTTGCAAAACAGCAGCTTAATTGGGAACCTTCAACCTGTTTAAATGACGGGCTTATTAAAACTATAGACTACTTTCAACACCTTCTGTTTGATAAGAATTTACATAATGTTTAAAAAATTATTACTTTCTTTTTTTATTCTGATTTTTTGTATGACGCCTGTATTCTCTATCGAGGAGGAAATACAACTTGAAAATTATGTCGATTTTCTTGAAAAATTATCTGATATTTATTACGGAAAAGCAGAAGAACAAAATTCCGTATCACCGTTTTTAAGATTGTTTTCTCAAGAAGGTTTAAAATTTAATAATTCTTTTATTAATTCATTAAAATTATCTTTCTTATTTGAAAATACTCTTTCTTATTACGATATTCATAATGCAAGCCCGTATTTAAAGAATAAAATCGGTATTGTTGAACCGATGTTTTCCGTAAAATTCAATGATAACAAAACCGAATTTATGTTCGATTATAATCTGACAAGAAGATTAGAAGGCTATCACAAGGGATTTTTAGAAAAAATTTCACGATTATATATTTCTCATAATATAACTCCAAATCAAACCATACTTATAGGACAGGGAAATAGGGTTCCGATTAATTATGACGGAAGCAGAAATACAATGCAGACTGAAACAGTTTTAAAATCACAAACAGGCAGAACTTTTGCAAATTCATTCTCAACAGGTATAAGAAATATTGCTTCGTATAAATATATCGATTATGACATAGGAATATATGACAGTACAAGATATATGAAAGATTTCGGCAACGGCATTGATTTTACAGGATTTGCTATTATTAAGCCGTTTATAAATCAAGAAAGCGAACTGTATAAAAATATAAAAATCGGCACAGGCTATGCTATAGGTAAAAATCATATTAATTACCATACATATACTGCATTTGCTTCTTACGATTATAAAAAATTTCACGTAAAAGCCGAATATTCCAATGCTGACGGTTATAACGGCATTACAATATCCCGCAACAAAGCAGACGGTTTTTATTCTCTTATTTCTTATGAACTGACCCCAAAATTAGAAGTCCTTTTTAAATACGATTATTTTACTCCGAATAAAAATATATCTTCAAAATATTCACAGGAATATACGGCAGGTTTAACGTATAAAATCTTTAAAAATTTCAAATTTATAATAAATTATGTATGTAAAATCAATTCTTCATCTCCGAATTCTAATATGATTTTATTTGCCGCAAGGTTTATTATTTGATATAAATTACAATCCCGATTTCTTTTTATGTTCTTGTTTAACTTTTTTCTGATATTTTAAATCATATTGAAATTTGTATCCTTCCACAAGACTTTTAATAACCGCTTTTGCAAAAGTTTTTGCGGCACTCCAATAACACTGGTGAGCAATTATGAATAATCGAAATGCCCATACATCAGAATTATTATAAATTATGCCTGACGGATTGTTTATTTTCATATTTAAATGTTGTTCAATTTCTTTTATTGTAAGATTTTTACTCAACGAAAAACCTAAAGGATCTTCTCTAAAATTAACCGTAAGCATAAACATTCCGTTTTCAAGTATATGCCTGATTAAAAGCGAATTATATATATTTAAATCAAAATTATCATCAAATAAATCGGAATAAAATAAAGGCATAGCATTTGCAAAATATACAACTCCTTTTAATTTTCTTTCGGGGATACAGGCTTTTTCCGTCATTTCATCAAGGTTTAGTAAATTTTTTTTCAATTTGATTTTGTTTTCATTTAAAATAAATTTATTTGTATAATCAATAGAACCTATATCCGCATATTGTTTTGAAAGAGCTGAAAGACATGTATTTTTATTCGGATGTGTTTTTATAAATTGAATTATATCTTCATCTGCATTTATTTGAGTAAAAAATTCTTCGGGATTAATGTATCTTAACTTATTAAACATATATTCGTAGGCAACAAATGCACCTGCAGAATAACCATACAAAACAACATCATTTCCTTTTTCCGCTTCCTGCTTGACGATTATGTTCAGTTCTTCTATAACAGGCTGCATATTGTTTGGCTTTTGAATCCATATTGCATCGTGAAAATTTTCCGTTAAAAATATTTTGGCGAAATAAGAACCCAATGCACTGAATCTTTTAGTAAGTTTTATTTGCTTTTTCACATAATCAATATCACGGCTGCTTTTATATCCCCAAAAGAAAATAATCGGCTCATCATTTATTTTAATTTTTCCATTTTTATTAAAATACGCTTGTGCATCGGTATTTTTTTCAAAATATTTTTTTAAAATCGGGTGCAGTTTTTTTACACCGTTCATATACCAGTTCTTCATTTTTAAATTATTATTATTTGAACCGTTTATATATATAAAACTTAAATTTTCCTGCGAATATACAGGTAATACTGATATTACAAAAATTATTAAAAACAAAATTCTTTTCATATATCAAATTTTAATGAAACATAAAAAAAATATATTATCCTACAGAATAAATTAGTAGAACATTATTACAATAATTTTTCGGATTATTATTTTAAATTAAAAGATTTCTTTATTAATAATAAAAAAGCATAATCTTACCAATGTATAAATTAAAAAATAATTGTTTAATGTATACGGTTAGAGAGGTTTAATTTTATGCCAAAACGTACAAAAATGTTGTCCGTATTACTTATACTGACTGTTTCGGGTATAAGCGGATTTATGATAAACAATGAAGTATATTCAAAAGATAATGATTACAGAAGCGAAGAATTCGTTAATGTCACGGTTTACGAGAGAATTAATCCTGCAATAGTACTTGTTGAAGCTCAGCTCACAGACGGAATTTCATCAGGAACAGGATGTGTTATAAACGGCAAAGGAATTATTTTAACAAGTTCTCACGTTGTTGATAAATCATCTTATATAGAAGTTACAACATCAAAAGGAGAAACATATAAAGCTGAAATAATAGGAATAGATAAACAGAACGGCGACCTTGCACTGTTACAAATCAAACCTGAAAAACCTTTGCCGACAATAAAACTGGGAGATTCATCACTTGTAAAAGTCGGGCAAAAAGTACTTGCAATAGGAAATCCGTTCGGATTTAACGGAACTTTAACAACCGGAATTGTTTCACGAATAGATTATGAAAGAAATAAAATTCAAACCGATGCGGCAATTAATCCCGGTTCTTCGGGAGGCCCTATTCTGAACGCAAACGGTGAAGTGATAGGTATAAGCCAGTCAATATTTAACCCTGATAATAATAAATCAAATATAGGAATCGGGTTTGCAGTACCTGCAAATGAAGTAAAAAAACTTATAAAAGATTATATAAAATAATTTTAACAAATATTATATTATTGCTTTGGAAATCTCTTTAGATGTAAAATTAATGTTATATAGGGATTTTAACAGGTGATAAAATGACAAAAACAAAAAGAACGGTTTTAACTATACTATCATTAATAGGGTTAGCTTTGGCTATAGAGCTTTGCGTTGTTTATTACAATGCCAATTTTGCACAGGATGCAAAACCTAGTATTTGTGCAATAAATGACATGATGGACTGTGATGGAGTCGCAAAAACTTCATATTCTCAATTTTTGGGAGTACCTCTTTCCTTGTGGGGTGTCTGTCTATATTTATTTTTCCTTTTCATGACATTTGTTGATAAAATTCAAAATATAAAATTCTTAGGATTTCTAAAAGTATTTAAAAATCCGCTATCGTATATTTTTTGCATAGGTTCATTATCATTTGTAATATCAATGATTTTAGGCGGTATTTCCGTATTTAAAATAAATGCAATTTGTATTTTCTGTTTTATGACATATTTTATTGATTTATTAATCGCAATTACGGCAAAAACAAAAGGAATATCAATTGCAGAGGAAATTAAAATCAGTTTCAATGATTTTATTGAAGCAATTAAAATAAGAAAATATGCATATTGGTTCAGTCTTATTGTAATACTGGGAATATCAATATTAACATATACAACAGTATCAAATATATTTTCTCCGCAGATAAGGAAACAGATAGAATTAAAACGTACTTTTAATCTTTCGGGAATAAAAACAGATAAAAACAGACTGGGAGATGCAGCAGCATTAATACAAATTGATGAATATATGGATTACAATTGCGGCGGATGTTTTCTTGCTCAAGTTTATCTGCACAGAATTGTATCCGAATTTGAAAATGTAAGCGTAGTACAGCATAATCTCCCCTTAGATGCAGAATGTAATGCTAATATAAAAGACGGCGGAGGACATAAAAATTCCTGTTTAAAAGCCAGATATGCGCTTGCTGCCGCAAAACAGAATAAATACTGGCAAATGGGTCAGGCTTTATTTGTCGAGCCGAATCTCGAAAAAGAAAAGGATATAATTGAAGCAGCCAGACTTATTGATATTGATGTAAAAAAATTAAAAGAAGATGCTAACAGTGAAGAAATAAAAAATGAATTGAAAGAATCAATATCAAATGCCGATGCAAAAGGTGTAACAGGAACACCTACGCTGTTTATAGGTGTAAAACAAATGGTTGGTGTAGGTACATATCCTGAATTTATGCAGGCTATTATAAATCAGGGCGGAATAAGAAAATCGGAAAATGAAGGAAAATAATAAAGTTTTATTGCATGCCTGTTGTGCCGTTTGTGCGGCACATCCGATTGAGTTACTAAAAAATATGGGATATAAACCTATAGTTTATTTTTTTAATCCGAATATTTTTCCGTCTGAAGAATTAGAAAGACGACTGGATGAACTTATAGTTTATTCTGAAAAAAAGAATATTGAATTAATTGTAGATATGCAAGAATCTTCAAAATGGTATGATTATATATCAGGATTGGAAAATGAACCCGAAAAAGGAAAGCGATGTTCTAAATGTTTTGAATACAGACTCTTACATACTGCAATAAAAGCATTAAAACTGAGCATTTCCAAATTTACAACAACTTTAACCGTAAGTCCTCATAAAAATTCGAAAGTTATATTTGAAATAGCAAAAGATATAGCATTTAAACACGAACTGGAATTTCTTGATATTGATTTTAAAAAGCAGAATGGATTTTTGAAATCAATGCAAATAGCAAAAGAAGAAAATTTTTACAGGCAAAATTACTGCGGGTGTGAATTTAGTATTATTAAATAACAAAAATTATACACTAATAGAATTATATAGATTGCAGAGTATAAATTTTTATTTTATAATAATAATGCCGTGCTCCACGGGGACATTGCGGATCTCTTGACCCGAACGCACAGCGGGGTGCAGAGCCTGCCGTGAGGTTTTTATGGAGCGGACGTATTGTACATTTATCGTTGATATGAACTTTAATTGTGGCGTAAGCCTTTGAACCGTGTCAGGGCAGGAATGCAGCAGCACTAAGAAGATACTTGCGGGTATAGTTACGGAACAAGGAGGTACTTGTATGAAAAATTCGTTTTATATTTATCGATAGGCAGAGGCACGGCAAAAATGAGAACTCCCGAAAGAGTTCTCATTTTTTATAAATTAAGTAAGATATCGGAAAATACAAATGAAAAAGATTTTATGTTTTGGTGATAGTAATACGTTTGGTTTTATCCCCGGAAGCGGAAAAAGGTATGATGAAAAAACAAGGTGGACAGGCATTTTAAAACAAAATCTTCATCCCGATTTCAATGTAATAGAAGCGGGCTGCAATAATCGCACGGGTTTTGTTCTAAATCCCGAAAATGAAGAATTAACCGGATTTTTAGCACTTCCTAAATATATGTCTAATGATATTGATGTATTAATACTGGCACTGGGGATAAATGACACTCAGCTTTTTTATTCTACTGATGAAGAAATAATTACACAAGGGATTGAAAAACTTATCGGAATAGCAAAGAACTTTAATCCAAATATAAAAATTATGCTTGTATCTCCATCTTGCTTAGATGAAAACGTATTAAACGGATTTTTTTCTTTTCAATTTAATAAAAATTCAATAGAGAAATCAAAAAAATTAGCGGATATATATAAGCAGGCTGCGGAAAAATACAAATTGGAATATTTAAATTTAGATGAATATGTTAAAGTATCAAAAAAAGATGATCTGCATTATGAAGAAAAAGAACACGCTGTAATTGCACAAATACTAACGGAACGCATATTAAGAGAGTATTAATTAAGTAATAGATTGCCCGAGCAAATTTCGTGATAAGCCCGAAGGGTGTGAACGAAATTTGGGAGTGGTGACTTTAAAAAGTGAGCACTTTGCCGG
>CAJONH010000266.1 GCA_905235825.1 Candidatus Gastranaerophilales bacterium | reverse complement strand
TGTTTTCAGCGACATCGTCGCTTTCAACAAAAGCACTACAGCCTCAGCAAATTTTTCGCTTATCGTGAATTTTTGTTCGGACGTTTTATTTATAGTATCACATGAACATATTTTTTTTTGTCATCTTGTTAAGTTATTTTTCGTTTAATTTATATAAAAAGAACTTAAAACGATATTGCTTTAAGTTCTTTTTTTATTATTTATTTATCTGTCACGTAATCTCGAAAGTAATCTGATAATTTCTATATACAGCCATACAACCGTAACAAGTAAAGAAAAAGCTCCATACCACTCAAATACTGCCGGCACACCTCTTTCAACACCTTTTCGAATAAAATCAAAATCTAAAATAAGATAGCAAGCTGCAATTCCTGCAATTACAACATTTATTCCTATATTCAACGGGGTATTTTGTGTAAAATAAGGAACATTTATTCCAAACCACATTAATATAAAAGAAATTAAGTAAAATACAAATATTGTCATTGATGCAGCTACCAAGATACTTCTGAATTTTTCCGTAGCTCTTATTATTTTCATTGAGAAAAGAAGTGCCATCACCATTACTGTCAGCATCGTTAATGATACTGCCTGCATTACTATGCCTTTATAAGCATTTTCTAATATACAGGAAATACCTGATACAACAGCCCCCTGCGATAATGCATAGACAGGAGCCAAATAAGGTGTTGCTAAAGGCTTAAAAGCTAATATCAATGCTATAATAAACCCTATAATTACTCCGCCGGTCATCATCATATTAACCATATCCGTATGTCCAATCATAAATTGGTAATACGTTACATAAGCACCCAGCAGCATAATTGCAGATAAAATAAATAATTTATTGGTCGTTCCGACAATACTCATCGGATGTTCCGATAATGCAAATGCCTGTTCATATACAGCTTCCCTTTGCATTGGATTTGAACTTTTCATAATACCTCCGAAATAATCAGTTATCAAATGTATTATAACACAGGCTTAAAAAAATTTCAGTTAAATTTATTAACATAATATTTACTTTATTTTTTTTGTCTGTATAATTAAATTACTCACTATCCTCTATGCAGACCTTAAGCATACGAATTGAACTCTCGGTTTATTTCGTGAACTGCATAAAAGTTAGCATAAGAAAGGAAAATTAATTATGGCAAATATCAAATCCGCTAAAAAAAGAATTTTAGTTGCACAAAGAAATTATGAAAGAAACGTTGCTTTTAAATCTTCCATAAAAACAGCTGTAAAAAAAGCTCTTGTTTTGGCTGAAGCTAAGGAAAAAGACCTTGATGCAATAAAATCAGCATTGTCAGAAGCATATAAACTTTGTGATAAAGCTGTTTCTAAAGGTATTTTACATAAAAATACCGCAGCAAGAAAAAAATCAAGATTAACAGTTGCTATTAATAAATTAACTGCTTAATAATCGGTCTTTAATCAAAAAAATGTCATAAAGGCTCTAAAATCAGAAATTATTCTGTTTTAGAGCTTTTATTTATAAAATGTTTTTGTTAATATTCTTTATATGAATTAAATTCTGAGGGCGAAATGAATATAGGAATAGTCAGTTTGGGATTAATCGGCGGTTCAATATTAAAATCGCTGTACGGTAAAGGTCATAATTTATTTGCCGTTACAAGAAATCCCGATACTATAAAAGCGGCAAAACAATATACCGAAAATATTTCGGATGATTATAGCATATTAAAAGATTGTGATATTGTCTTTGTTGCATCTCCGATTAATAAAACATTGAATGTACTTGATAAACTTGAAAACCATTTGAATAAAGATTGCATAGTAATGGATTGTTCAAGCGTTAAAGAATTTGTAATGAAAAAACGCCCGTATAAATTTATAGCATCTCATCCTATGGCGGGAACGGAGAAAACAGGGTTCAATTCCTCTTTTGGAACTTTATTTGAAGGTGCAGTCTGGGTTTTAACTCCATTTGATGATACTCCGGCGGAAGATTTGGAAAAAGCCGAACAAATAATTAAATTAACGGGAGCTCACATTATTATTGCCGATGCAAAAGAACATGATAAAGCGGTAGCACTTATAAGCCATTTTCCTCTTTTAGTTTCACAATCTCTATTTTATTGCATAAAAGATAATGAACTTGCTAAAAAACTTGCTGCAAGCGGTTTTAGAGATATGACAAGATTGGCTATGTCTAATATGGAAATGGCTGTTGACATGATGACTTATAATTCGGAAAATATTGACCTCGCTGCAGCTGAATTATTTAAAACAATAAAATTTTTAAAAAATGCTAAAGATTTTAAAATCCTTGCCGATATAAAAAATATAAGGTCAAAAATGTATTCAGCCGAAGGGAAAAATATTTTACAGTCATCGTAGTTAGTAATTCATTAATACGGAGAATTAGATAAAAGATTGCCCGAGCAAATTTCGTGATAAGCCCGAAGGGTGTGAACGAAATTTGGGAGTGGTGACTTTAAAAAGTGAGCACTTTGCCGG
>CAJONH010000265.1 GCA_905235825.1 Candidatus Gastranaerophilales bacterium | reverse complement strand
CCGGCAAAGTGCTCACTTTTTAAAGTCACCACTCCCAAATTTCGTTCACACCCTTCGGGCTTATCACGAAATTTGCTCGGGCAATTTGTAATGGTATTATTTTTATTATATCAATCAATATTTTAAATATACAGTATTTTACAAAACTTTTATTATTGCCAAAAAGATAATTTTCTTGTACAATGAATTCAGATAAAGTTAAACTGAATATTACTGCTCAACCGAAGCGGAAGACAGCTTTAAAAAGTCGGCAGATTTTAAAATAACAGCTGAAAGGGAAATTACATCTTTATATCATTAAGATAGTATATAATCGGTTTTTTTGCAGAACGATACAAGAGAGTTTATGACTGTTTGTAATTTTAATTATAAGTATTTAAAAGATAATTCAACACCGGGAAGCTGGCGTAGAGGTTACGAGTATCATCAAAAAGGTCAGGTGGAATCTTTTGAGGTCGGTAAAACAGGTATTAAAGCTAAAGTAAAAGGCAATTTTAAGTCTTTTTATAATGTGGAATTAAAATTTAAAAAAGGAGAGGTTGAACCTTCCTGCTCTTGTCCTTTAAAAGAAAAATGGTGCAAACATTCAATTGCTGTGGCAATGCAGGCTATAGATAATCATATTTACGATGAATTTCTTGAAAGACGTTTTAAAGTTAAACCTGATTATTCGGATACCGAAACTGAAATGAATTCTAATCCGCAGGGCGGATATGTTTTTCATTTCAATCCCAAAAGAAGACAGAATTTTTTCTCTATTCTTGTTATGGATAGAAACACAGGAAAAGTTATAAGGGATATAGAAGCACTATTAAAAGCCGTTATTACCGCTCAAAAGACAACGGAGGATTTTGAACTTAATAATTCACAAATGGTTGAATTGGCTATTTTTCAGTTATTATTGAAAAATTCCCGTCTTGATAAAAAAGCAGGCTGGTATGACATACCTATTACCAAATTTGACGGATTTTTCCAGCTTTTAGCCAGAGCTGATGATGTTATTGACGGCAGAACAAAAGATAAACTTGTCTTTGGAAATGATGAATGGAAACTTTCATTGTCGGTAAATTTTTCTATGGTGGGAAATGTGTTACTTTCTCTTTACTGGCAAAGACCCGATAAAGACGATATTATTCCGTTTGAAGAAGTCAGATATTTTTCACGTCAATTAAAATGGGGAAGGTATAAAAATAAAATATTCCCTATTAATATAGCACTCGGAGCATTACCGCAAAATCTTATAAAATCAACCTTTACGGATGTTAAAGATGCCGACGGGGCTAAGTTTTTATATGAGGAATTACCTAAGTTAAGAGAGTTAATTCCTTGTGAAGTATCCGAAATTATTGATAAATTAACTTTAGAACAGCGTCCGCCCATAAATGTCGTAACAATGGGACTTGATTACGACGGTGCTTTAAAAGCCGAATTGGAATTTGATTATGACGGAACTCGTGTGGCTTACTCAAAATCTTCCTCAAAAAGTCCTTATGTTACAATCAAAAAACCGAAAGAAGACCTTTTATACTGGGTTAAACGCAATATTACCCACGAAGAAAATGCATATAAAATGCTGTTAGCGTGTAAATTTGCCCCTATGCAGACAAATAATCTCGCAATAGAAAAAGAAAATGCAATAGATTTTTATAATTATTATTTAAAACAGGCAGGCGACGGCTGGAAATTTGAAGAAAAAGATGATATGTCCTTCTTTAAACTTTCTGCTGAACCGTTTGAAATGGTTGCCGATATTGATTTTTCCGTAAATTCCTCCGATAGTTTTGAGGTGGCATTATACGGAAAAGTCGGTGAGGAAATAATTTCTTTTGATGATATATATAATTTGATTATAGAAGGTGATAAATATTACAGAGTTAAAAGCCACGGATTTGTTGAAGTTCCGGGACAGGATGTTTTATCTGTTCTTAAATCATTTAATTCGTTTGATGTTTATAAAAACGATGAAAATAAATATATAGTTAAAACGTATCGTGCAGGCTTAATTTCCGAAATGAAAAATCTCGGTTTTAAACTAAAAATGAGCCGTAAATTTTCGATATTTTGGAAACAAATTTCTACATTTTCAACTATGGATAATGCAACGCTTCCGAAGGGTGTTAATGCTGAGCTTAGAGAATATCAGCATAAGGGTTTTAGCTGGTTATGGTTCCTTTATAAATACGGTTTAAACGGTATTCTTGCTGATGATATGGGTCTTGGTAAAACTTTGCAGGCTCTTACCTTGATTCAAAAAGCAAAAGAAAAAGATAAAAAAGCCCCCGCACTCGTTGTGTGTCCTACTTCCGTCGTATTTAACTGGGAAAATGAAGTTCAGAAATTTATTCCCTCCTTAAAGTGTTTAAAATTAAGCGGTACGGAAAGAAAAGAACATTTTAAAGAAATTCCTAAAAATGATATTATAATTACCAGTTATGCACTGATAAGACGGGATATAGAACACCTTAAAAAATTCGATTTCCGCTACATAATTTTAGATGAATCGCAAAATATAAAAAATCCGGAATCTCAAACCGCAAAATGCATAAAAATGCTAAGTGCAAAACATAAACTTGCTCTTTCCGGTACTCCGATTGAAAATAAACTTGAAGAACTTTGGAGTGTGTTTGATTTTCTTATGCCGGGATTTTTGCTCAATTTGAATGAATTTAATTACAGGTATGTAACTCCAATAGTCGATAGGGGCGAAAAAATCGTAGAAAAACGTTTGAAAAACCAAATTTATCCGTTTATTCTCCGACGTATGAAACGGGATGTTGCAAAAGATCTTCCCGATAAAGTTGAAAATATTGCATATTGCGAACTTACTCCCGAACAAAAAGACTTTTATCTTGAAGTGCTTGATTCTACGAAAGAAGAATTGTTTAAATCAATTGCCGAAAACGGACTTGAAAAAAGCCGCATGAGTATATTCTCCGCATTGTTAAGATTACGTCAAATATGCTGTCATCCCAGATTGTATGATAAAGATGATAAAAAACATATTGAAACATCGGGTAAATTTGAACAGTTGAAAACAATGCTGGAAGAAATTATATCGGAAAATCACAGAATACTTTTATTCTCACAATTTGTCGATATGCTTGATATTATAAAAGAGTGGCTCGTAAAAGAAGGTATAAAACACGAATACTTAACAGGGTCAACAAAGAACAGACAGGAAGTTGTTGAAAGATTTAATAATGATGATTCAATTCCGATATTTCTTGTCAGCTTAAAAGCCGGCGGTACCGGATTAAATCTTACGGGAGCTGATTATGTTATTCATTACGACCCGTGGTGGAATCCTGCCGTCGAAGATCAGGCAACAGACCGTGCTTATCGTATCGGTCAGACTAAAAAGGTTTTTGTTTACCGCTTAATTACAAAAAATACGGTTGAGGAAAAAATTCAAAAACTAAAACAGGATAAGAGAAATCTTGTTGATTCGGTAATATCGGTTGATAGAAATATCAGTAAAACTCTTACTTATGCCGATTTACAGGATATTTTCTCGGTTGATTAAGGAATTTAATATGAACTTAGTAAAAAATAAGAAAGTATTTTTGATAATTAATATTTTATTATTTTTCTTTTGTTTTGTTATTTTCTTTATGTATAATCAATCTTTATATATGCTTAGCC
The DNA here is from genome assembly GCA_905235825.1 of Candidatus Gastranaerophilales bacterium. Classification (GTDB taxonomy): domain Bacteria; phylum Cyanobacteriota; class Vampirovibrionia; order Gastranaerophilales; family Gastranaerophilaceae; genus Avigastranaerophilus. The sequence goes on along the minus strand of CAJONH010000265.1, from coordinate 3,567 downwards.
ATGATAGATTTTTTATATATAGTATTGATATACCAAATAACTTCTATCCTTCATCCAGATTACCTTCTCTGATATTTAACTATTTATATTATAAAATATTACCTGATATTTTTTCTATGAATCCTGAAGACTTTAGAGCAAATATATTTGTTTGTTCTTTTATAAGTTTTCTTTATATGTTTTTAATAATAACTTTTTCAAAAGGATTTTATTTATCTGATAATAAAAAAAACTACTTATTGCGAAAAGAAAATATTATTATTTTACCGTTAGCCTTTTTGACAATATCTGCTCCTCTGCATTTAAATGAGTTATTTTGTGGAATTAGGCAAATGACGGTTTTTTGTGAATATTCAGGCGGATATATTGTATTTTTTTCTTTTTTTTATGTGATTTTTTCTGTTTTGTTATATAAGAATAAAATCAGCAAAAAACTAATGATTTTATATTGTATAAATGCTCTTTTGCTTGGAATGTGGAGTGAGTTTATAAATATACCTGCATTTATTTCTTTAGTTTTAATTATGTTTTTTTATAGAAAAGAATTGATAAATAAATATATATTCTGTCTTGTATTGTCATTTTTTGCCGGGTTATATATTTTTTATGTAAGTGTAGGGAATTATAGTTTATCTTCATTTGGTACATTATCAGACTATAGTATTATAGATAATTTGATAGAAAATTTATCTAATATAAGTATCTTTACAAAAGAATTTATTTCCAAATTATTTATTCAAAAATATTTATATTGGTGTGCTTTTTTATTTTCTTTAATTAGTCTTAAACTGTATTTACTGAAACATAAGAATATAAATGGAAATAAAATATTATATTGCGGTATTTTTCTTATAAGCGGTTTTTTATTGACTGCTTATTCCACAATATTGGCAGGTTCTGCCAGAGAGTATTTTCTATTCGATTTATTTTTCTTTCCTTTAATACAAATTCACATAATGATATATGTTATTTTAATGTATTTGGGATATTTGTGTTTTAATTCTAAAATATCAAAAATCGTAATATCAGTTATTTTGTTTATTATAATAATAGTTTTTTCATTGTTTTTTATTCCCGGATATTTAACAGCGGTACATAGTAATTATGATGATAAGAAAACATTGCATACATTTGATAAATTTTTAATTGTATATTCTTTGTTTGGAGAGTCGGCAATTTTACCTGAAAATTTTGTAAATTCGAAAAATTTGAGTAATTATATATCGTCTATAAAACAAAATGACAGAGTTCCGCCCAAAATAGGTCATTATTATAATATGTTAGAGTATATTGATACTAAACTATACAGATATATATATAAACATAATATTAAAGGATTTACTGTTTCTGATACATTATGGGCGGAAGAAAATTTTAAAAAAAGACTTATTTATATAGAGGAAATAATAGAAAAGCCAATAAAAGAAAAGTATAATCTTTTTAAAACAATTTCATATAAAGATATAGACTCATACGATAAAATTAATTTAACAATTGATAAAATCGAACAATTAGAGAAAAAATATGGAAATGATGACATTTTACTAAAAGCAAAGGCAGCAATTAATTTTCAAAATAAAAATTACGATAAAGCACTGGAATTATATAGACAATATAATAAACATAATTCCGATGATTATGATTCCTTAATTAATATGGCACAGATATATAAAATAAAAGATAATATAGCAGAAGCACAAAACTTATATCAAATATTAATTAAAAAAGATTCCGAGAATATAAAGTTTTTAATTGAGTCAGCTCAATTATACATTCTTTCTGATGATTACAATCAAGCATTGAAATATTTTTTAAAAGCAGATAACCTTTTGTTAAGAGAAAATGAGCTTTATTTTGTTATTGCATTAATATATAAAAAATTAGGAAAAGATGATATGGCAGAAAAATATTTGAAGAAAACCGATAAATTTTTACAACAAGAATTTTATAATGAATATTATAATGATGAAATTAATTTAAAAAAAACAATATTGTCTTATGAGTATGTTTCTATCTGAGAAAAATGAGAAAATTTGTTTTTATAATAGTGTTTAATACTGTTATTTTTGCAGTTTTATATTTTGTACTCGGATTTATAGTTGATATCAAAGCTAAAGATACCGGTCATTCTGCATTTTTAAATTTTATAAATAATTTTGATAATTTAAATGTAAATCTTTCCGAATATCAAACGGAGTCAATGCCTGATAATTTTATTCGGCTGGAAAATAATGATGAAAAATATAAAGAGTTTTGCGGTGAAGAAAGAAGACTTTTTAACAATAACTATGTTAAACATCCGATAATAGTTTTAGGCTGTTCTTATGCATACGGGCATGGGCTGAAAAAACAAGAAAGTTTTTCTTATTTGTTATCGGAATATACAAATCGTCCTGTATTAAATTATTCACAATGCGGGTATAGTTTACTAAGTTCTTTATCAGATTTATATGATGACTATAATAACAATTATAAAAATTTAATAAATGATAGTGAATATATTATCTATGTTTATATGTATGATCATATAAACAGATATTTATCATATTTTTTTATGCATTGGGTATATCCGATTATGTATAATCACAAAAATATAATTGGTTTTTTTGATAATTTTAAGGTTTTCAGATATATATTTTTTAGTATGAATGTTACTAAAATATTGCAGGATTATCCAAATATAGAAGGTATTAATCTGTATTTAAAAAATATAATTATAAATGCAAATGAGAAATTGAAAAAGATAGCACCGAATGCAAAATTTATAATTGTAATATACGATGAAAAAATGTCATTAACAGATGGCGAATTTGCAATAAAATTTAATTCGGATATTATAAATTCAAATGTATGGAAAGAAATAGAACAAGAAACAGATATAAAGATAGTACGTTCAAGTGATATAACCGGATTTTATTTTGATAAAAACTATAAATTAAATGCTGATATAGCAGGTTGGCATCCGAATGCGAAGGCTTGGAGTGTGTTTACAAAAAAATTTGCCCATAAATATATTAATTAACATAGGAGATGCTTTTTATCAAACTTGTCAAGAAAATTAATAAAGAAATAAAGAAATATTAAGAAAAGGTACAAAAAAGCGAAAATACATGTTGACGGCACATTTTGTTTATCATAAACTTAGAATGCTAAGTCAGGGTGTCGTAAAATCGGCAAATCATGAAGGAAATAATCGTACGGGTGATGCCTGTAAAACATGCAAAAGCAAAGCCGATGAAATGACAAATCTGAATAGTATAGTAGTAAAAGGAAGTAAAAATGAACGAAAGCAAGCAACAAAGAATCAGAGTTTGTTTGAAAGCATACGATCATAAACTAATTGATTTATCTGCGGCAAAAATAGTGGATGTGGTAAAGAAAACCGATGCAAGAGTTGCAGGGCCTGTACCGTTACCTACAAAACGTCGTTTGTATTGTGTACTTCGCTCGCCTCACGTTGATAAAAAATCAAGAGAGCACTTTGAGATGAGAATACACAAAAGAATCATAGATATTTATGATCCGACAGCACAAACAACAGAAGAACTCACGAGAATGGATTTGCCT
>CAJONH010000264.1 GCA_905235825.1 Candidatus Gastranaerophilales bacterium | reverse complement strand
ATGTGCATGGTAAAAAGGAAAATAAGCGTTTAAAAAATAATTATTTACGTAGTATGTATGCGGGATTTCATATCCCGCTTTTTTTACAAATTTATGTTAATGATTTTATGATAATATATAGATAATAAAGAAAGGGCATACATGTTTACCGTAGATAAAGAAGAACTCTTAAAGGGCATTGAAAACCTGAAAACTCCTTCCGTATTAGTAATCGGAGATATGGCAATAGATGAAATGGTATACGGAACCACAGACCGTATGAGCAGGGAAGCTCCCGTATTAATTCTTCGTCATTATAAAACAAAAATTATATTAGGTGCAGCTTCAAATGCCGCACACAATGTTGCCTCTTTAAATGACGGTCAGGTAAGTGTTTTAGGTGTCTGCGGTGATGATTATTATGCTTCCATACTTTTGAATACGTTTAAAGAAGCTGATGTAAATACCGAATATATGGTTAAAGATGCAAAACGTGCAACGACCGTAAAAACAAGAATTTCAGGTTCGTGTTCACAATCCGTAACCCAGCAGATTGTAAGAATTGACAGAGAAACAATTGAACCGATTTCTATAGAAACGGAAAATAAACTCATAAAACAAATGGAAATTGCAATTCCCAAACACGATGCAGTTATTTTATCCGACTACAATATCGGAGTATTAACACCGAGAGTTATAAACAGTGCAATTGAGCTTTGCAAAATCCATAATAAAATTATAGTTGTTGATTCTCAAAAAGATTTAGACCGTTTTAAAGGTGTTACTTCAATGACACCAAATCAGCCTGACAGCGAAAAATTTGCCGGAATTTTGATTAAAGATACACAATCATTGAAGGAAACGGGGAATATAATTCTTTCTAAAACCAATGCAGACTCGGTACTGATAACATTAGGCGGAGATGGCATGGCATTATTTGAAAATGACGGAACTTATACAAAAATCCCCGTATTTAATAAAACGGATGTTTTTGATGTAACGGGTGCAGGTGATACCGTTGTTGCAACTTATACACTTGCAATGGCTTCGGGAATGAGCAAAAAGAATGCCGCAATTCTGGGTAATTTAGCTGCAAGTATTGTTATAAGATACTTTGGATGTGCCGTAACAACAACTGAAACTTTATATTCGGCAGTCGAAAAAATGCAGTTTGAAAAATTAAAGGAGATTTTATAAATGCTTAAAAAGTTAAAAGTAACGGATTATATAATAATTGCATTTACTGTTTTTGCTTTAATTATCGGAGGAATTGCAATTTCTAAAAAGAAAAATTTTGCAAATTTACCGATAGAAAAAGAAACAAAAATTATGTTCGATGTTTTCTTTAGGGGCATTTCCCTTTCAACAAATACTGCCCCTTTTAAGATAGGGGATTCGGCATTTATTACAATAAGAAATGTACCTTATACAAAATTGAAAATAAATGCGGCAGACGGAAGACCACGAATGACTTTTGTTCCCGCAAAAAATAAAAAAGGATACGAATTTGTTGAAGACGTTTCAACACCGGGACTCTTTGACTTTATTGTAAGGCTTGAAGATAATGCAAAAAAGACTCCCGACGGTTATGTCGCAGGCGGAAATAAAATTAAAATGGGTATTCCCGTTGTAATTGAAGGTGAATTATATAAATATCAAGGTGTAATTTCTAATATCATTGAAGTTACAGAAGAAAAAGAAGAACAATAAATGAAGGTTTTAAATTCTAAAATATTTGATTTGGTTAATAAATTTTTATTTGTTATTCAATCGGGTTTAAATAATATAAGATTAAACAGTTTCTTATTGTCAAATATTGATTTTTTTATTGTTCTTTCAATAATATCAATTTATATTGTTTCAATCTTTGCATCTAATAATACCACGGCAATATTCGCATTTATTATGCCTTTATTGGCAGTTTTAAAAGTATTAATGACAAAAGGCGAGAAACTTGAACTTGAAATAAATAATTTTTATTTACTTATATATCTGTTTATTTGTTTAATTACAAATTTTACGTCGTCAATGCCTGTTCAAAGTTTTTACGGATTTTCAAAAACGCTTTTATATTTTGCTTTTTATTTTGCAATGTGTCAGTTTTTAAAAAATAATAAACGATGTATAGTACTTATATTATTGGTTATTTCGATTTTAATTACGGGAGAAAGCATAATAGGAATTTTGCAAAATACGGCAGGAGTTGCAAATATAGCAACATGGCAGGATACAAGTTATGTAAATCCCGAAAATGTTTTAACCAGAGTATATGGAACTTTAAAACCTTATAATCCCAATTTGTTTGGAGGCTGGTTAATTGCATGTATTCCCGCATTAATCGGTATGAGTTCGTTATATTTTTATAAAAAACAATTCATACCCGCATTTATATTGTTTGTTTCATTCTTGATTTCTGCATTATGTATATTTTATACGGGATGCAGAGGGGCATATATTGCACTTTTTGCAATTATACTCTGCCTGATTGCCGTGCTTATTCAAATAAATAAAAGATGCCGTGCAATTGCCGCTGCAATTACAGTTTTTGGTATTTCTTTCGTTTTACTTCATCAAAGCATTCTGCAAAGACTTATGTCTATATTCATAATGCGTGGCGATTCCTCTACATCATTCAGAATGAATGTATATAACTCTGCAATACAAATGTTTCAAGATAATCCTGTTTTCGGTATCGGTGTCGGGAATAAAGTTTTTCGTGAAATATACGGACTTTATATGCTTTCGGGATTTGATGCATTAAGCTGTTACAGCGTTTTTCTTGAAATGGCGGTTGAAAGCGGTATTTTCTCGTTGATTGCATTTTTAATGTTTCTCGGTTCAATTTTTATTTCGGGTATAAAAAAATATATTTATTCCTCAGACAGAGCGGAAAAAATTATATTATTTACAGCATTAACTTCAATTCTTGCCGTTATGGTTCACGGACTTGTTGATACAATTTATTTCAGACCTCAAATACAATTTGTATTTTGGACTATGGCAGCAATTTTAACCGTTTTAACAAGAGAAGAAAAATCAGAATAAATGCATAAGTCTAAAGATTTATATAAATTTACCGTCAAATAAATCTTTCACCATTGAAGCCTGACTTGATGTATCTATATGCTTTTCGTTTTTTTGTGTTTCCTGATTTTGAGCTTCAACATAAGCATGATATTCTTCTTCTTCCTGTTTTTGAATATCAGTTATTTCTTCACTTTGTTTAACCTGTTGAACAGCCTCTACAGGTTCAATTTTGGACGGAGTCGAAATATTAACCATATCTTTGGGAATATCAGCAGTTGTGATTATTTGGATATTCGGATTTTTAATACCGAGATATGATGTTACGGCATCTGCCAATGCCTGTTGTTTTGTTTTATTTTCCGCCATTTTAACAAACATTTCATTTGGAAATGCAATTAATATTCTTTTTTCGGAAAGTTCAACGGGCTGTGCCTTTTGCTGATAAAATGCTTTTGCGGCATTATTGCTTATGCTTTGAAGTACACTTACCCATAAATTGTGTAAATCATTATTGACCTGTGATTGAGCAGGTTTAACAATTTCCTGAGGCTGTGAAGCAGACTGCGGATTTTGCTTCTGACTCGATTGCATTTGCTCCTGTTTTTGAACGGGTTGTAATTCTCTTTTTATTTCGGGAGTTTCGGGTTTGATATCGGAGGGTATAACAGGCTTTACTACAGACTGTGAAGCTGATACTGTTTGTTTTGAAACAGGTATTCCCGAAGATATTTGTGCTTCTAATGCTTCTATTCTTTTAAGCAGGTTTTCAGCCGAGGGCAGATTTTTGTAGTTTGTAATATCAATTATACAAAGTTCCAGCCATAAATATTTGTTTGTTGTATCTTTGATTTGAGTCGTATAGTATGATAATTTATCAATTATTTGAATAATTTCGCTTACCGTAAATTTATCTGCCAGAGATTTGTTTTTATCATAATTAATTTCGTTAATCTGAGTTAAAGAATATATTAATTCTTTATCGGAACAATTTTTAATAATCATTAAATCTCTAAAATATTGAATTAAATTATTAACAAGCTGAACAGGCTCATTACCTTTAGCATAAACCTCATCAATCAGTGCAACGGATTTTGTACAATCCGAATTGGCAATACATTCACCGATTTCATATAATTTGTCATAAGATATTTTACCTAAAAGTTCATTAACATCGTCCGTGGATATTTCTTTATTTGCCCCAAGAACGCTGATTTGGTCTAAAAATGACAGTGCATCACGCATTCCGCCTTGAGAATTTTTTGCTATCGAATATAGTGCATCTTTTGAAATATTAATATTTTCCTGCTGTGAAATATATTCAAGCCGATTTACTATATCATTGGTCGTAATACGTCTGTAATCAAACCTCTGGCATCTCGATATTATGGTATCAAGCACTTTATGCGGTTCCGTTGTTGCGAGAATAAAAATTACATTTTCGGGAGGTTCCTCTAATGTTTTTAAAAGAGAATTAAAAGCAGTGGGAGATAACATGTGAACTTCATCTATAATATATATTTTATACCTGCCGTTAACGGGAACATATTGAATTTTTTCGATAATAGCCTGAGTATCTTCAACGCTTCTGTTGCTTGCGGCATCTATTTCAATAACATCCACTGGAATAGAGTTCATAATATCAAGACAGGCAGGACATTTACCGCAGGGAGTGAGTGTCGGGCCTTCTTTACAATTTAGCGATTTAGCCAAAATTCTTGCAGAAGAAGTTTTCCCCGTTCCTCTCGGCCCGCATAGCAGATAAGCGTGTGCTATTCTGTTTAGTTTAATGGCATTACTCAATGCGTGAACTATATTTTCCTGACCGATTAAATCATGAAAAGTTTGAGGTCTGTATTTACGATATAAAGGAATATATTTTGTTTCCAATTGTCTTCTCCATAGAATATCATGTTCAATTAATTTTCTTATTTAATTTTATTCTAAAATTATTTGTAATTGAAGTATATTTGCGTTACATTTTAAATTAGGTTAAACAAATTTTTTTTATTGAGAAAAAGGAGAGTTGTTACAATGACAAAGAAAACAATTACGGTTGACGGTAACTACGCAGCAGCACATGTAGCTTATGCGTTAAGTGAAGTATCCGCAATCTACCCGATTACTCCTTCATCTACAATGGGTGAATGGATTGATGAATGGGCTTCGCAACATAAAACTAATATATGGGGAAAAGAAGTCAAAGTTGCCGAAATGCAATCAGAAGCTGGTGCGGCAGGTGCCGTTCAT
>CAJONH010000263.1 GCA_905235825.1 Candidatus Gastranaerophilales bacterium | reverse complement strand
TTTGTTTTTTCATAATTAACCTCGGGGTAAATAAAGTTTTGGTACACACAGGATAACTCTGTTTTGCAGAAACATCAAGTCCCAAATTGTGTCTGTATGATACGATTTCGAGATTTAGAGTTGATGTTTGCCTCAAAAAGAGTGATGAATGTAGTAGCTTGAAAGGAGCACAATATGGTTGAAAAAGATTACAAGTTATACGGAACAAAAATTTTAAATTTAAAAACTCAAGAGATCGGACTGCTAATTTGCTTATGGGAAAATAAATATGCTGATAAAACAGTGGATTTCGCAACTTGTGTGGATAAAACCGGCAAACGCTATAACATTGAACTTGATAATATAAGAGGGTTTGAAGATGATTTTGAAAAATAAATTTATATTTATCGCAAACTTATTCATCTTTAATAATATTTTCTATCTCTTGTTCTGTTATAAAATCTTCATTGTATTCGGCAAATTCAGGTACATTATATGATAATAAATGCGTTACATGATTATTGTGGTAGTTTATTGCCCATAGAACTTTTTGTCTGACTTTTAAATCTTTTTTAGATTCTCTTAATTTATCTAATAATATTGGTTTCGCCATAGTAACGATTGACGTAACAGAGCATTGATAAGAATTAATATAATACAAACCATCCTCATCTTTTTTAATAAATGGTAAAGAAGATTTAATACCTGGTTGTACTATTATTCTTGGATAAATGGCATTCTTTTCTTCCAATGAAACAGCATCTATAAGAGCTTTTCCATGAACAAAAGTATTGCATTTATATAACGCTCCTTTTGCAATGCCTCCCCTTACTAAATATCCTTTTATAAGTGCCCTATTTTGTATAGAACCTATTAATTGAATAAATAATGAAAATTTATCATTATCTTCATTATCATTTTCATCCCATTTAATCGCAATTAGTATATTATCTGAAAATATCTTTATAAAACGGTCTTTTTTATTTTCCCCAAACCAAATAACTCTTTTTATCGCATTTTTACATATATTATTCAAATCGTTTAAATAATTATCATTTTCGTCATTTTGAACAATTTTTTTAGTACCTAGAATATCAATATAAGCAACATAATATTGTGATGAATGTAATCGCTTTTTTGTTTTACCAAAATCGGCCATATCCTTTACTTTTCTAGACATTAATACCTCCTGTATTATATGATATACTAAATTTTAGTAATTTTGAACATATTTTGAACGGTTATAAAACTGGGTTTGAATTAATTTGACGATTTATCCATTCCATAATTATTGAAACAAGATATTCTTGTTCAGATTGGGTTAATTCTCTGTGTTGAGGGAATTTGTGCCATTTTTCGATACAGACACGGCAGCAAGTTGCTGTTGCATGTTGAGCGATAAACACAGGATGACCTCGCATCGGGGTTTGTTTGCCATCATTTGCAGGTTCAGAGGGAGCTACTCTATCACGAATAAAATCGCAGGTATGAGAATGGATCGTATCAAGACTTTTGTCCTTGATATATTCAAGCTCTTTTGCACGAAGTTTGAATCTACTCCTAAATTTTGATTTTGCTAGTTTATCTAAAATGTCCATAATACCTTACATAATTACTCATATTTTTCATTAAATTTTCTGCTTATAGACATACACAAAAAGCCAAGTGCATCTAAATTCCATTGATATATAACATCAGGGCTTGGACAGATTTGAGCTTCCTCGCTATTCATAATTTCTTCTCGATGTTTTTCAAAATGTCTTATTTCACGAATTAATTTATCCCGTTCTTTAATCATTTGTTCATAAGATTCACCTTCAAGGTCATCAACATAGCTTTGTGGTGCCATCATAGTCATAATTTTGCCTCCTTTATAATATTATCATAAATTATCACTATGCCAGATCCGGACATAGGGAAATACATACAAATTTTTTCTCCGCAAAATTTATCAAAAGTTGATAAAAATACATCATATTAAAACTTTGATGTTGTTTTATGATTAGATAATATATTATCTATATATTGACATTTTTGATAAAATCGGTTAATATATTATCTATGA
>CAJONH010000262.1 GCA_905235825.1 Candidatus Gastranaerophilales bacterium | reverse complement strand
CCTTCGTTAAAAGTCAAAGAAGCATTGGCTTTTGCATATTTAGAAGATGTTATTAAATGTACAAATGATGTCAATTCTGCAATTCAACTTATTCAAGAATAAATGAAAATTATTTATTGATTGCAAAGTAGATATCTTTTAACCTTTTTTTACTTATATGGGTATATAATTGTGTGGTAGAAACATCGCTATGACCTAAAAGTTCCTGCACTATTCTTAAATCTGCACCGTTTTCAAGCAAATGAGTCGCAAAAGAATGTCTTATTGTATGCGGAGAAATATCTTTATTAATTATTTTTCCGATATTATGTATAAAAGTATAAACATCCTGTCTGGTTATTTTATGCCCGTCATCCTTTAGAAATAAATATTTTGATGAAATATTATTTTTTTTGACAATGAAATCTCTATCTTTTAAATATTTTTTTATAGCAGTGCAGGCTTTTGTTCCGATTGGAACTATACGTTCTTTTGACCCTTTCCCTCTGCATTTTAAATATTTTAAACTTAAATTTACGTTTGACAGTTGAATATCGGTAAGTTCACTAACTCTAAGTCCTGCGGCATATAGAAGTTCAAATATTGCTTTATGAAGAATACTCATATTCTCATTCAGCAGATTTGTAATCTCTTTCATTGAAAGCACTTTTGGCAATCTTTTGGGTAATTTGGGCTGTTCTATTGCAAGTGATGGATTATGGCATAAATATTCATTTATATTAAGCCATTTAAAAAAACCTTTTATTGATGCAATTTCTCTTGATATACTTGCCGGTGTATATTTTTTATCGTGAAGATTTTTTATATACATATTTATATGTATTCTTTGAATATCTTCTATATTTTCAATTTTAACCGTACTCAAAAAGTCGGCAAAAGAGTATAAATCGCTGCGATATGCAAGCAGGGTATTTTCTGCAAGCCCCCTTTGTGCATTCAAGTATTCTATATAATTTATAATATAATGAAGCATATCTCAATTTTAACACTTGAAAATGCTTTTGTTAATTATTTATTGTACGGGAAAGTCTGCTTACTGTTGAATTTGTATTTTTTAATATTTGGTTGACTCTTTCATTTATTTCGTTTTCTCTTTCAATAAGATAGGAATTATCTACTTTTATTGAAGGAACATATAATTTTTTTTCGGTATCTTTTTTTGCAAGCAGTTTTGCCGATGCTATTACATCATCTTGTTTATTTGTATTAATACTGTTTTCCGGTACGGGCAAAACATTCTGTTGTATAGGCTGTTGTATAGGCTGTTGAATATTATTTGGAGTATTAATGTTTTGATTATTTTTTACGTCTACGGGTGTAATATTATTAACCTGCCGCATTACCTGATTTTGTTGATTATATCCCGAATTTTCGGGTAAATTTGTCCATTTCTTTAATAAATTAGTTTCCGTTCTACTGTTATTTTTTTCTTTTTCGACTTTTGATTTTGTTTCATCTGTATTATTACTTTCTTTAGCATTTTCTTTTGCTAAAAAGGCTTTAGGTTCACCAAAAATTTTATGACATAATCTCGTAACCGGTTTTTGTAATGCGGGAGTAATTACACCCAGTATGATTGCAAGTCTGCCGAGTCCGCCTAAAGTACCTTTAAATGTCGGCTGCGGTAATTTCGTTTTTCCAAAAATCGGGAGATGAACATATTTCGGTTTTTGTATTTCATCTAAACCTGTAGATAATATTCTTCCAAAGAATTTCAAAGGTCTTTCCCAAAACTTTATATCAGGATTTTTATCCAATTTTTTTGCAAGATTTTTTGCTTCCTGCAGGGTTTTGTTTTCAAGAGAGTGAACATCATCTATACTTGCTCCTTTTAACAGCAAATCCCGCTGTATTTTCGCTATTTCTAATGCTTCCTTGCTTATTTTCTCATTAGTATTTGCTTTAGTTACAATATTTTCAAGTTCTTTTCGTGCTTCAACCGTCATACCTCTGTATTTGTTTCCGCACAATTTATAAAAAGGACTTATCGCAGACTGCATTATTAAAAATCCGATAAATTCCTCTGATATACAGTGCATAAACGTGCTTATTTTTTCACCGTCAGGTGCATTACTTGCTTCTTTAAATGCGTGATTTAACGAAAACGACACAAAAGCAAAACCAAAAAGACCTCCACCGAAGGTCAAATGTCCTTTTGCTTCGTTTGCACCTTTTGCAAGAGCAGACCCTAAAGCGGTTTCTCCCATTTTAGACGATGCGGCTTTTAATTTATTTCTCATTATTGATAAATCTTTTGAGCCGAATAAACTATCGCTTGTTTTAACTACACCTTTTTCAATAAGTTCATCCGCTGCTTTTATAAGTTCATCAGTATTTTTTGCGGCATTTTTTGTATCAATATTTTTTATAAAATCTTTTGTTTTTACTGATAATGATTCTGCACCGTCTTCAAAATACTTTGCAAATTCAGGTTTATCCTGCAGAGATTTTAATTCTGATGCAAGTTCGTTTGCAAGATTTATTTCGGGCATGACTACCGTTTTTGCAAGCGAACTTCTCGGATGTGCGGAATAATCCTCTGTAAAATATTTTGCGATTCTGTTGTTAGTTATAAAATTACCTAATTTATCGGCTTTTTTTCCGAGTGAATGATAAATATTATCACCAAAATTTGCAATTTTTTTTAAAATACTGTTTTCTTCTTTTCCGCCTATTTTACTGTTTACAAATTTATCGGCAATTAAAAGAGGAGGAACCAAAACAGCTGATTTTAAAAGTAAATCAGGAGTAATTCCCATTGCATTTAACATTGGATTTTCCTCAATAGCAGCTGCAAATGCACCTTTTTGACCGGATGATTTTTCATTGGCTGTATTTGTTTTTGCATTTTCTACAGTATATTGCCCTGCATAATTTACGGAATTTGTCATAACACACGGAACCCCTTATATATTAAATAAAACAAATAAAAAATTAAATTGCTTTAATTTTAATAATAAAATTAATTTGTTACATAAAAAGTAAATAATTTAATGTTTTTTATAAAAGTTTAGTGTTAGTTTCGTGAGAGTTTTGTATAGTTTTGTAAAATTATATAAATTTTTTAATTCATTAATTAAATTTTCGACAAAAAAATTTTTGCGGGGATTTTAAATAATTGCTGCATTTAAGGAGAGTAGATGATTACGTTTGTTAATTGTGTAAATACACTAAAATATAATGATTATCATAGTAGTATAAAAAAACGGATTAAAACAAATAACAATTGTGAAAATTCAAAAAATCTTTATGAACTTGATAAATATGCTCAAATGAACAAAATGTTCATTAGTTTTAAAGGCATTGAAAAAATTAATAATATTTATCCTAAACATACTGCTGATAATTATTCCGGATGTATGCTGGGAGCTGCAATAGGTGATGCCTTCGGTAAAACCGTTGAATATGACAGTATCGACAATATCAGAGAAACATACGGATTGAAAGGTATTACCGAGTTAATGACGCCGAAAGGCATCGCTGAAATTAGCGAAGATACTCAACTGAGTATGTTTACTGCCGATGGAATAATAAAATCGGCAATAAGACAAAATAATGATGATAACATGCCTGATATTAGATATGTTCACGATTCATATAAAGATTGGATGATAACTCAACAAGAAAATTATGCTCCGACACAAAAAGGCTGGATATCAAATATTGAAGACTTATATCAAAAAAGGGGGTATAGGCTTCAGTGTGAAAAAGCATTAAAATCAGGAAAAATGGGAAGTATAGAACGCCCGATTAATAATATAAAAGGTTCCGATGGTGTTATGAGAACTGCACCAGCGGGATTAAAATATTATAAAAATCCCCAAATTGCATTTGAAGCAGGTGCAAGATGTGCTGCTATAACAAACGGTTCACCGGCAGCTTATTTATCTGCAGGTTTATATTCGGCTGTTATTGCCAATATTATTCAGGGCAAGGATATGAAAACGGCAGTTGATGACTCTCTTAAAATTTTAAAATCATATAAAGATCATGAAGAAATTTTGGAATTGGTTGAAAAAGCGAAAAAATTAGCGGGTTCTCATTTACTTGAAAGAATCGCAATAAATAAAATAGGTGCAGGATGGAATGCAGATGAAGCTGTAGCTATAGGTATTTATGCCGCATTAAAACATCCTGATGATTTCAAAAAAGCTGTGTTGACTTCCGCTAATCACAGTGGTGATAGTGATACTACTGCAGGTATTACGGGCGGGCTTGTCGGTGCTTATATAGGGGAAAAACAAATTCCTGATGATTGGAAATACAAAGTTGAGTTTTGTTTTGAACTGGATGAAATTTCACGTGATTTATTCACAAAAGCATCTGAAATAGAAAATTCGGATAAAAAATATCCTCTGCCTGTAATTAAGAAAAAAACAAGTTTCTTTGATTAAAATTTCAGTTTATAACTATGTTTTTTATTGAATAAAAAAAGGTCAGGCATGCCTGACCTTACATATTAAAAATTAAATCTAAATACGGGTTTAACAGTTTCAGCTTTGCACATATCAAATGCACCATCATTTTTAGACATTGTTGTAGGCGGACAATATGTGCTTTTTGTGTAGCCGGAACAATATGAAGAATATTCCAAATCAGAGGCATTTTTTGCAGTACAAATTGCATCTCTGTATGAAAAAGATGTTATATTTTTACCATTAACTACTTTTCTTGAATTTTGAATTGGAACAACACCAAAATTACACTTAAATTTATCTGCTAATGAAGAAGATAAACATTCACTCGGTATAGTGCTTCTATCACTTGTTGTAATACGCTCTTTAGTGCAGGAGGCAGAATCACCTGAACCCGAACATGTTTCTCTTTTATAATAATTAAAATAATATCCTTTCACTCTTGCATTCAAGTATTGTAATGTTTTATTTTTCTTATCAACTAAATTATCTGCTGCTATACCAAGCGGATAAACTTCTCCGTTATCTAAAACTAAAAACGTAACAATATCTGCAGGTGTTTTTGAACCGTCATATTCTCTGTTAGGCCCTGTTTTACCGTTTAAATCAACACCGATTAATCTGTAGCCGTATATTGATGAAATGTTACTTGCATCAAAATTCCACTCTGATATATACACACGCATACCGTTAGTAAGTGTAAAATTAGGATTTGCAGGATTTAAATTTGTAAATGAAGGTTCAGAAGCTCCGGTTTGTATTGCAGATTTATATAATGTACAATGATTTGAACCTGAATTATTTGTTAACGCAATAAGCGATTTGCAAAATAAATTTTGAGATGAACCGCTTGCGGAAGCTCTATCAGCTCCGCAAAGTCCTGATGCTGCATATAATTCTTTATCATTTTTCAGAACATTAACAAGTTTGCCGTATCCTTTATGATTAGCATCATTAATTTTACACTGAGTAACCATTGGCTGAAGTGCTTCATTTCCATATTTCAATTGATCGACACCAAGTACTTGATTTGTATAATAAACACACTGTCCGTTTTCATATTTACTGCATTGTTTTCCCTGTCCTATATAGTATCCGTTTGTTGCAGCATCGGAATCAATTTGTTTTATAAAATGATATGTCGTACCATTTGCTGTTACGTTATTTGCATTACCGGTTCTTCTTGTTCTGTCGCTGCTTGTCATTGTACCGCCATAAAGTATACCAACCATATCAACAACATTTTTATGTGCAAAATATGCAAGTGTTGTATATGACGATTTTACCGATTTTATAGAACCTACCGAAAGTGCCATTATAACACCTATAATGGTCATACTTAACAAAATTTCTGCAAGAGTAAATCCTGATTTATATTTTTTCATAGAGCATTTCCTTTAAAATTTTGTGACAAGTTTTATATGTGTCTGTTTCGATTATATCATTTTTTTTAATAATATCTTTTGTTATTTTTAGAACTGTTGAATTTTCTTTAACTGCAAATACTTTTATTCCGTTTTTAACTGCATCCAAAACAATTGATGCACCTAAAGAATTATAAGGCATGATTAAAGCCTTCAAATTCTCTCTCGATATATAATGTTCCACTTTTTTTAAAGAAAATAACGGAGCATTTTTAAGTGCAATTAAAAGACAAGGCAAAAAGGTGGGAGTAATGTATTCTGCAGCTGCTTTTGCACTCACAAGTTCTTTTGTAATTGATATATCTTCAAACGCAGGAGAATGAACAACAGGTACATTAAGTTCACGGGTTAAAAAATGAGAAATTACGGCTTCAATACCTCCTACTATATCAACTCCCGTTCCGTTTTTATAATCATCCTCCGGTGGTTCATCGAATTTACAAACTACGGCAATAACATCAACACCTTTTAATAATAATTGTTTACCTGCTTTAACAAGTGTTTTATTATTTATAAGGCTTCCGGACGAAATACCTGATGAAGTATTAAAAAACTTAATATTTACGGGTTCTTCCGTAATTTCATAAGCAGTTATATCAGCACCGTATACGGTTTTTACAGCATTCATTGTATTTAAATGAACATTTAATATACCTTGAGATATTCCTTTATCAAATATTATTCCTATTTTATTATTTGTTGAAGGAATTAAATTTAAATTTCCTTTTATAAACTGAGAAAAAGCCCAGCCTTCGGTATAAAGCATATTATCCGTAATTCCCGAGAAGCAGGCGGCATTAACTGTGTTTGGATTAACTATAACATTAAAATCTTTTGTAAATTCACGGGCATACAATGAAGCATCACCGGCAAAACCGCCTATTGAAGCCCCTATGCCAGTTGGAACAATGAATGAAATAAGAGGTTTAGAATTCAACATATTCATTTACCTTTAACGGCAAACATTTTTGTCCTTGTTCTTCAATCAAATTAACAAATTTTTGAATATCAGCTTTTATATTTGGGAATGTATTGTAATGCATAGGAATAATTTCCGGAGAAAAGAGCATTTTAGCTGCAATAGCGGCATCTTCAATATCCATTGTATAATATCCTCCGATAGGAAGAATTGCATAATAAGGATTATAAAGTTCTCCAATCATGGAAAAATCGGGCATTAAAGCTGTATCTCCTGCGTGATAAATAGTAGTACCTTCTATATCAAGTAAAACACCTGCTGCTAAACCGCCATAAGGTAAATCCGGATTTGAGCTTGTATGAACTGCTGGTAGAAACTTAACACTTCCCCATTTAAAATTTAATTTCCCGCCTATACCAACACCTATAGCTTTTGCACCTTTATCTATACAATAGTTTGCAAGTTCAAAAACCGCTATAATTTGAGCTCCTGTTGCTTTTGAAATGACTATTGCATCGCCTAAATGGTCTGAGTGAGCGTGAGTAACTATAATTTGACTTATTCTTTTTTGTTTATAATCAAAGTTTGCAAGAGGATTGCCTGTAATAAACGGATCTATCAGTATTCCGTCCCCGTCTTTTTCTATAAAAAAAGCACTGTGTCCTATATAAGTTAATTTTCTCATAATAATCCTCCTGCAATATTCAAATTTTACCAAATATAGCTCATATTTAAAATACTCTAAATAAAGTGCTATTTATTTTGTATAAAAAAGCCCGAAAATAAAAAAAACAAATAAATTATACCTGTTCAGATAAGAATTATCTTTAATTTTTATACTTTATACCTATTTGCACAACTATAAATTAATGTAAATTTTCCTTAATATTATGGCATATTTTTAGTTAAAGATTTGTTTATAAACATGTAAGGAGTAAGGTTTATAATGTCCGTGATAGAAACACAGCCTGTAAATAATTATCGTAATTGGACACCGATGCAAAATTATCAAACATCGCAAAGTACGCAGCCTGCCGTAGCAATCACCACACCGCAGGGAAGACAGGTTTATCAATATCCGCAGACATCTGTTTATAATGATCCTGCAAAGCAGCCGGCATCAGGGTTGAATATATTTGTATTTAATCCTTCGGGTATAAGTAATGCGGAGGCTGTGAATAATACTGTTTGTACGCTTGGTCAGCAAGGACAGCCTGTTCAAACTCAGCCAAATGTTCAGGCAAGTCAGCCTATTCAAAATCAGCCAATAGCAAATACTCCGTTAAAAAGCGAAAAAACAGAATCATCGGATAAGAAAAAGAAAAATATAGTAAAATTAACTGATGATTATATAAAAACATTAGAAAGTTTCTTAAGAAGTCAAGATACATCAATCAGAAAACAAGGTGTACAGGATTTAGTTAAAAGATTTGAAGAAGATGATTCAAGATATGAGAATGAGTCATTAACGGCACTTTTAAATATAGCACTTCAAGATCCTGATGTTCATAATAGAATGATAGCATTAAGTGTAGTTGCTTCAGGCAGTGCACACGGTGATAATAATACAATACAATTGTTGCAAGGTTTGACGACATCAGATAAAATGTACGGACAAGAAGCAAAAATGGCAACAAGTGCATTATTAAAGACCTCTCAAACCAGAGAAAAGGTTTATGATGATTCATCAGAAGCCACCAAAAGTAATGATGAAAAATAGCGGATGAATTAATATGACATTAGTATCAATAGTGAATACAATAGGAAATGCAGCGTGGAAATTTTCCGGCAGACCGTTAGAGATTACATCTAAAGTACTGGGAATAGGTACTATTGCTTCGGTTGTTTATGATACGCATATTAACGGCAAAGAAAAAGCTATTGTTACAGATAGAATAGAAACAGCTGACCGTTATGAAAAAAATTACAGGCAATATATGCATCTTGATAAGCAAAGTCAAACTATTGCCGACTGTAAAAACTCCTGGTTTAATATGCAGAAAACATTCTCTTGGTTTCATATTATATCAAGTGCCGGAGGTTATTTCGCAGGTGCGGCACAAACCGTTTTATCAAATTTACCGGAACTCGCATTATCTGCTGTTGCATTACGTACCAAAAATCATAAAATTTTAGGAAAAACAGCAGGACTAATGCTTGGAGCTAATACAATAAAAACACTTACTTATGACGTTATAGGAATTGGTAAGGATAAAGAGTAATTGTATAATAAGCCTGTTCGTATTCTTTTTCATTTTAATTAACCATAAATATATATATTTATTATAGTTCACGTATATTTTGAAATTATACCGATGATATAAAAATAGCCATGCAGGACAATTTAAAATACCTGATTGGCTAATTACCTTTCT
This sequence comes from Candidatus Gastranaerophilales bacterium, assembly GCA_905235825.1. GTDB lineage: Bacteria > Cyanobacteriota > Vampirovibrionia > Gastranaerophilales > Gastranaerophilaceae > Avigastranaerophilus. Next base: position 1,888 of record CAJONH010000262.1, on the reverse strand, counting down.
TGATTATATGGTCTAATATTAAATTGTAAAAAAGAGGAAAATAAACACCATTCAGTTAATACTTAAAATCAGAGAGGAAGGTAGTTTTATGGCAGAAACATTACGTAACAACAACTGTGTAACCAGTGTAGTAATTGTTGAAGATTACAAACTTACAAGAGTAGGATTGAAATCGGCATTAAATGAGTATAAAACAATTAATGTTGTTGCAGAAGCCGAAGATGCTGAAGAAGGAATTGATGTTATTAAAAAAATTAAACCCGATGTAGTCCTAATGGATGTGGGGCTTCCCGGAATGAACGGATTTGAAGCCACAATGAAAGTAAAAGAAATGGGGCTGAATACAAAGGTAATAATTTTAACTTCACATGAAAGAGGAGATGAAGTAATAGCGGCACTTGGTTCGGGAGCGAGTGCATATTGTTTAAAGGATATTTCTCCCGAAGATTTAACAAGAGTAATAAATGATGTTGCAAAAGGAGCGTGTTGGCTTGATCCGGCAGTATCTTCCCACGTTCTGAATTATTTCCCGAAGCCGGAAAATATCGCATTAATGCAAACAACCGAGGTTCAAGATGCAAGAGCTCAGCTTACGGATAGAGAATTAGAAGTGCTTCGTCATCTTGTAAACGGAAAAAGTAATACGGAAATAGCAAAAGAATTAATAGTAAGTGTACATACGGCAAAAGCTCATGTATGCAGTATTTTGCAAAAATTATGCGTAGATGACAGAGTACAAGCTGCGGTTAAGGCGATACGTGAAAATATAATCTAGTTTTTAAATTTGTAAAAGAGAGTATTTAATACGAGAAAAAACAGCTTGTATTAAATACTTTTCTTTTGTTATACTAAAACTGATGAAACCGTTAATTTCAGTAATAATGAGTACATACAACAGAGAAAATCTTGTAAAAGAGGCTGTTGAATCCGTTCTTAATCAAACTTATAAGGATTTTGAATTTATTATTTTTGATGATAATTCAAGTGATAATACTTATGAATTTTTGAATAACTATGATGATAACAGATTAAAAATATATAAAAACAGAACAAATTGCGGGTGTACATTTAACTATCATAATGCTCAAAATCTTGCTTGCGGGGAATATATAGCACATATAGACGATGATGACATTTGGATTGAACATAAACTCAGAAATCAGATTGATTATATGAATAATAATCCTGATATTGTATTACTGGGTAGTTTTATAGAAACATTTGGAGAAAATGCCCGTCCGTCCTGGGTATTTGATACAGATAGCGATAAACTTGCTTTTATGATGAATTTTTATAACCCGATATGTCATTCATCAATTATATACAGAAAATCTTTTATGCTAAAAAACGGAATAAATTATGATATTAGAAAAAAGTGTTCTCAGGACTATGATTTTTATAAACAAATAATTGAAGCAGGAGGCAGAATTTCAAACCTATCCGATATATTAGTCAGATATCGGATGCATAAAAAAAGAATAACCGATATAAAAGAAACACAAAATATACAAATTGATAATGCCGAAAATACAAAAACAGAACTGCTGAAAAGATTTTTAAATGAAGATGAAATAAAAAACATAAAAGAATTAATGAGAGATTTTCCGTTTAATGAATATAATATGGCAAATGTAATACAAGCCATTGAAACAGCAGGTGAGCGATATGTAAAAAAATATAAAACAGAAAAAAAAGTGATAGAAGATGTAAAGAGTGATATAAAAAACGGATTATATCAATTTTAATACAGGGAAAATTTCTAAAAACACTTTACAATAAAAGATTTTTAAAGTATGATATAAATTGCTGATAGCGTAACGGAGGAGTGCCGGAGCGGTTGATCGGAGCGGTCTTGAAAACCGTCGTACGTTTATGCGTACCGTGGGTT
>CAJONH010000261.1 GCA_905235825.1 Candidatus Gastranaerophilales bacterium | reverse complement strand
TAAATTCTAAAGTACAAACTAAAATAGACAATATACAATCATATATAAGTACGCAGGTGCTTCATTCCCCCGTTACCGTAAAACGTGCCGAAGGCTATGAAGTATTAGACTCCGTTATTATGTCAGACGGTTCAACTATAAATCTCGGCGAACAAATGAGAAATGCGGCTAAGGCTTGCAAGCAGAACGGAAGTAAAGGTAATGACAGTGCAATTGAAAATTTAAAGAGTTTATATGGAAATACAATATTAAAAGCAAATCAAGAACGCTTTATGTCAACATCTCTTGCTGGTAAAGCACCGTTTAGCGAAAAACCCGTAATATGGGAAATGACAGTAGAAAAAGGTTCTAAAGGTGTTTTCCTCGAAACTGCTAATGTAAACAGCGGTTTAGAAACAGAAACGGAATTCTTACTTCAAAAAGATTCGGTTATTGAAATTCTCGGTTTTGATTTTGATTATACTAAACATAAATGGATTGTTTATGGTAAAGTATCTAATTAAGGAGATATAAAAATGACCGAGCAAAATGATAAAGATGATAAACAATATTCGAATAATGATAACTTGGAATTTAAAGCGATCCAGATAGAATTTTATCCCGAAGATGTTGAAAAAATGAAAACTATGACTCAATCAGAAGCAAATGCTTATAAACTAAAATTAAAAATTCAAGGTAAGTATATTACAAAGTAAGAATGGAGATATTATGAATATACATAAGTTCAACCCTGAAATGGCAGTTAATACGATAAGAAAAACAGATGTAAATAAGGCAGCTCTTAAAGAAAAATATTTAAAAAATCTTGAGAGCGAAACACAAAATATGGAATTTCATGCTCATAGTATAGAATTTTATCCTGAAGATATCGAAAAAATGAAAAATATGTCTATTGCAGAAGAAAATGCATATAAACTAAGATTAAAATTTAATAACAGATATATAATTCCTGATTATAGTGTTTATATGGCTTAAATGTTTATGAAATTTTAAGCATTGTTATCCCTATATTTTAGTAAATGTATATTCCCATATTCTATATTGTCAAATTTTTTATAACTATTATATAATAGTTTCCGGCAGGTAGAAATATGACGAATAAAAAAATAGATGTAACAATAGTAGGAGCGGGCCCTGCAGGTGTCAGTGCCGCAGTTATATTAGCAAGGGCAGGAAAAAAAGTATTACTTGTTGACCGAAGTGATAAAGCCGGTGATAAAAATGTCTTTGGCGGATGTATATATGCTAAGCAAACTGCAGAGATTTTTCCTAAATTTTGGGAAACGGCTCCTATTGAAAGAAGTATAACCGAAGAAAAAATTATAATGCTTACGGATTATGAGTCTACCGATTTTTCGTACAGATTTTCTTCAAAAGGTTCATATAAAGCATTTACCGTGTTACGTTCAAAGTGGGACAGGTGGTGTATAGAACAGGCTGAAAAAGAGGGGGTATACTTTGCTCCCAAAACACTTGTTACAAATTTGCTTGTGGAAAACGGAAAAGTAACAGGTATTCAAACGGAAAACGAAAAATTTCACAGTGATATTGTTATTATTGCCGACGGTGTAAATTCACTGCTCGCTAAACAGATAGGATTAAGAAAAGAGTTTACAAGCGAAAATGTTACTTTAAATGTAAAAGAAGTTTGGAAATTACCCCGTCAAAGACTTGAAGACAGATTTAACATTAATTCTGATACCGGAGTTGCCGCCAAAATTCTTGGCGGCCCTTTAAAGGATATGTTTGCCATGGGATTTATGTATACAAATAAAGATACTGTGTCAATCGGTTTGGGGATATCTCTTGATGAATTAAAAAATCATAAATTAAAACCTTATGAATTATTGGATGACTTGAAAGAACATCCTTCAATATCGCCTTATTTAAAGGATGCGGAATTTGTAGAATATTCCGCACACATGATACCTGAGGGAAGTATTAATAACATACCGAAATTATATGATAACAGAGTTATGGTAATCGGTGATGCGGCAGGTTTCGTTAATAATATTCATTTTGAAGGTACAAATCTTGCAATGTTATCAGGTAAACTTGCTGCCGAAACCGCAATTTTTGCACTGGAAAACAGTGATTGTTCGGCTAATGCACTTTCAATGTATTATGAAAAACTTAAACAGAGTATTATTATTAAAGATTTAACTACGCATTATAATACAATCCCCGTTTTGAAAAAAAATATAAAAACAATTACAACTATGTATCCCGAGTTTGCTTGTCAATTTTTTGATATTCTTTCAAATGCCGACGGTATTCCAAAACGTGCTAAATATAGAGGTTTTGTTTCTAAAATTCTCAAATCGGGAGTAATTCCTAAATCAATACCTTTAGGTTTATTTGCAATGGAAAAATGCTTTAAAAAATAGTATTGTATAGCATTATTTTTTTCAGTATTTAAAAAAGTTTTCCGGTGGCAAATCATAAATTTTAGCAATTTTTAATAACAATGATAGACTGATTTTTTCTTTATTATTTTCAAGTCTGCTGATATATTCTCTCGAACAATCTATTGATTCAGCAAATTGCTCTTGAGATAGCTTTTTATTTTTTCTCAATATTTTAATATTATGTGCAATTATTTCATAATAATTTACTTCGGAGATTTGCATATAAATAATTTTCAAGTATTATTATTTATATAACTATGAAGTAATGCATCACATGTTGGAATATATAAATGGATTTAAAAAGAATAATTATTATAATATTTTTAAGTTTAATTGTGTATAACAATCAAATTTGTTTTGCCAATGAACAAATAAAAATCAAGCTGGTAAAAATAATTGATGGAGATACGATTATTGGGAAAATAGATAAAAATGAATTTTCAATAAGACTTAATGGTATTGATTGTTATGAAACATCTAAAATAAATAGAGCATACAAGCAAGCATACACTGAAAATTTATCAATTAGTGAAGTTGTAAAGAAGGGTAATTATGCAAAAACTTATGTTAAATATTTATATAAACAATCAAATAAAAATGTTTATTTAGAATTTAAAGGTTTAGATACATATAAAAGAGTTCTTGGAATTTTGTATTTTGATAGACTTAATATAAATGATGAATTAATAAATAAAAATATTTGTAATGTTTATAACTATAAATAAGGAGTCAGTTATTAAAATAATGTATTTGTAAATTAGAAAATTTTATCATTGAATATAGTAATATACTGTTTTATAGAACAGTTTCAGTTCCTCATCATTCATTGAATTTATGCAATTATTTATATCCTTAATAATTTCACTTCTGTCTTTATATTCATGATTTTCAAATAAATCGGCTATTTTTATATTTAACGCATCTGCTATTTTAAATAATGTTTCAACTGTCGTGGAACCTTGTGCATTTTCAAGTCTTATTATACTCTTTATGTTCATTGAAACCATTTCCGCAAGTTTCTCTTGTGAAATTTTTTTGTTTTTTCTTATCTCTTTAATTTTTAAACCAATTGCTTTTAAATTATACATAATTACCCCTATACAAAAGGATAATCTTAATTTTTAAACATAACTATACCATTAAAATGGTTATTTGATGTTGACATATACCATTCTATGTCTTATAATAATGACATTAAAGTCTTAATTGAAGTAAAAATAAGACATTAATGTACATAATTGCTACGTAAAATTTTGGGCTATAAATAACAATGTTTAATTTGTTAAATAAATATCGGATAAGTAATCCGCCATGGGATTATTACTTTCTTAAAAATTTGGATGAAAGTGAGTATCCTAAGTATTTAGCTAAATTGTTTTATCTTAATACGGGAGAGAAACTTCCGTTGAAATTTGATTTTAAAAATAAATCGTGGATTATTGATAAGAAAAGATGCAAAACATTTAATCAAAAGATACAGTGGATTAAGTTGTATGGCATAACTGATTTAATGAGAAAATGTACGGATAAAGTTTTAGTACGTGATTATGTTGCGGAAAAGATTGGTGAAGATTACTTAAAACCTGTGTTGCAGATAATACCGTCATTAAAT
>CAJONH010000260.1 GCA_905235825.1 Candidatus Gastranaerophilales bacterium | reverse complement strand
CCACTGAATTTTTTGATTAAATGTTTTGCATCTTTTCTTATCAATAATCCACGATTTATTTTTAAAATCATACTTCAACGGCAGTTTTTCTCCTGTTCTGTAATTAAAAATCTTTGCTAAATACTTTGGATACTCGCTTTCATCTAAATTTAAAAGAAAGTAATAATCCCACGGCGGTTCACCTACATCATCTTTTTTAAAATTTAACAATATATTTTGCATAGATGTTAACTCTTTCAAAAAAATGGCGAGCGAAAACTCGCCTGCTACGTAAATATAGTTTTTTGTAAATCTGCTGTCCCCAAAATAAATAAAAAAGATTTTTATTCTGATTATTAAATATATAATAGAACAACAAATATATTATCTATTTGTTGATTGAGTTATTTTATTTTTTTAATTATCATTATTTTGAGAATTGTGGTTAGAATTGTATCACATACTGTTTTGACCTGATTTATTCTTAATTCAAATACACATACTCATGAGTGTCTTTGTTTTCAGCTCAATATTCGTTAATGAATTATTTATATTTTCTATCACAAATTAAGTATAACACAAAAGTTCTACTGAGTCAAATATAAATATTCTACCAAGTATTCGAACGGAGTTGAAAACATGCATTATAATGAGCTTTTTATAAAAATTTCATATTTGACAAAACTTAATAATATTAAACAAACCGAAATAGGTAAACCGATAGGTTTGGATAAAGCTGCAATTAATAAACGTGCAAAAAATAATTCCAAATTTTCTGATAGTGAAATAAAGCAAATAGAGCAAGAATTTAACGTTTCGTTATCAGATGTTGTAATTTGTGAAAACTCAAAAAAACGTTATTTTGATGAAAATATTCTATTAAAACAAAAAAACTTCGGTAACAAAATACTTGAATTAAAAAACATAAACAATCTTTCTAATATACAAATGGCAGGTCTGCTAAATATAACGGAAGAAGAATTGCAAAATTTAATAGAAAGTAAAAGTATACCAAACATTACCGTTTTATATAACATAAAACAAAATTTTAAAGTATCTGTAGATTGGTTAATTTTTAGCGATTAATTTTAAAATTAACGCAAAAAGATTTTTTTTCATTTTTTAAAACTATCGTAAGGAGATTAAAATGATAGTTAATTATAATGTACAGATGCTTCCGTTTTCTTCATCAAATTCGGGAAAACAAATAAAAGAAAGAAAAAAACAAGAAAAAGAACTTGCGAGCTGCCTTGATAATTTAAAAACATCAAAACAGGCAGTTATACCGCCTCTGATTTTAACAAAAGGAATAAATCCCAACGGTAAAAATGCATTTGATACTTTTGATAAATTGGATGATGTAACAAGAAGTATAAATTTTGTAAAATCGCAAAAATCATGGGATGATTGTCTGCTTGAAGAAATGGAAGAATTTACCGTTGCCCGTATGGAATATCATCAAAATCCTTCAAAACAGAATTACGATCACATGGAAGAAGAAATGGGCGATATATTTTTTACGGCGGCAAGTATAGCAAAAGCCTCAGATATAAATCCTGAAGAAGCATTTAAAACAACTAACAGAAAATTTTATAATCGTATAAATATAATGGAGCGTTTATTAAAACTCGATAAAAATAATCCCGAAAGGAATTTAAGAGATTGCCGTGACTACGAAAGGAGAGCATTATGGAATGCTGCAAAACGCAAACTCTATGATGCACAAACACTTCAATACGAAAATAATCAAAAAAATTAATTAGAAAATTTAGTATTTAAATATATCTATATTATATTTCTTAGCTGAAATTCTTATTATTTTTTAAAAATTCTCCAATCATATATAAACTGCCTGTGAGTATTTTTAATTCTTTTTTCTTTAAAATCTCGTCGGAATAAGGTTTAATATTTTTTAAAAAAGGTACATTATTTTGGTATTCAGGTAAAGAAACGGCATTATTATGATGAAATTCATAATAATAAATTTCATCATTTTCAGTAAATAATATTTTTGAAATAGTTTTATAGTCTTTTGTATTAATTGTTCCGTAAATATAAATTTTTTTTTGATTAGGGAAATAATAATCAAGACTTTTTTTTAATTCTTCAGCAGCAGAAGGATTATGAGCTCCGTCGATTAATAAGTTTTTTTCTTTTATGTATTGGAGTCTTGCAGGCCATTCAACAGTTTTTAAACCTTCTTCTATATCTGTTTTATATCCTTTTTGTATTAATAAATCGATAGCAGTAAGAACCAATGCCAAATTTTGTTTTTGATAAATGCCTAAAAGCGGAAATTCATATTTTTTATTTTTTATTAGAGCATAATTAATACCGTTTTTATAAATTATATCAGCATCTTTTTCAACCGTTATAATATCAGCCTCTTTTTTTAATGCTTCATTTTTAATAACTTCATATCCCGAATTTAATTTTGAAATAATTATGGGAGAATTTTGTTTAATAATTCCCGCTTTTTCAAAAGCAATTTCTTCAATTGTATTACCTAATCTGTCGGTATGGTCTGACGAAATTGAAGTTATTATTGTACAAATCGGATTTTTACATACGTTTGTTGCATCAAACCTTCCGCCTAAGCCTGTTTCAATAACGGCAAAATCAACATTATTATCGTTAAAATATTTAAAAGCACAAGCGGTAAGTATTTCAAATTCGGTTAAATCAATATTATTTTTTTCTGCAACTACGCTTATTTCTTTTATTAAATCCGCTAAATCTTTTTTAGTTATTTTATTTCCGTTTATTTGAATGCGTTCAGTATATTCAATCAAATGCGGGCTTGTATATAAACCGGTTTTATATCCCGAACATTTTAAAATATTTGATAAAACAGCACATACCGAGCCTTTACCGTTTGTTCCCGCAATGTGAATTACTTTTAATCCGTCTTGCGGATTACCTATTAATTTTAAAATTGCTCTAATTCGTTCAAGTCCTAACTTAATTTGAAATTTTCCCGCAGATGTTAATAATTTAATACTTTCCTCATAATTCATAGTTATATACTGTCAAATACAATTTATTTTGTCAACATTTTGCCTTTTTCAGCTCCGTTTTTATTTAATATCTATTTACTAAATCATTATCAGACTATATTGTGAACAAATGTAAACCGAATAAGCAATTTTATGAAATAAAAATACTTTATATAAATGTAAGGTATGGGGCAGGTATGTCAGAATTTACATTGAAAAGTATTCGTGGAAAAGCATTGACTGTTAATGATTTACAGTCACAGGGAATAATTCCTCAAAAAGAAGAAAATGACGATAGTAGTATATTTAACAGGATAAATAATACAGTATCGGATAAAAACAGTGAAATATTAAATGAACAATTAAAAAAAGTGCAAGATAATAACGGATGTTTCTCATCGCTATGGAACGGAGTAAAAGTCGCTGCAGGAGCAGGAATAAGCGATAAAAAGTGCGATGAGGTTATCGAAGCATATAAAAATGGTGAAATAGATTTTCATGAAGCTGAACAAAAAATAAAGGAATATTCGACAAAACAAGAAGAAAGTCTTAATTTATTTTCAAACATAGCATCAAGTGTTGCCGCATTGGGAGTAACAGCACTGGCAGCATCGGCAATTGCCGCAACAGGCGGAGCTGCTACACCTTTTGTACTTGCTGCAATAGGAGCAGGTGCAGGTGCGGCAACAAAAGCCGGATTTAAATTAATTGATAGAGCAAGCAATAATATTGAAGGTGATGCACTTGATGCAAAAGAAATAATAAAAGACAGTTTATCGGGTGCAATAACCGGAAGTATAGCAACTGTAACAATGGGAACTGCAAGTACTGCACCAACAATAGGCAGTGCAATTATAAGCTGCGGAAAAACCGGTATAAAAACCGGTGCGGTTTCTTGCGGTGCTAACTATGTAATAGATTGTACTTTTGACGAAGATAAAAAATTTAAAGCAGGAGAATTTGCACAAAATACAATAGAAGGTGCCATAGTAGGCGGTACTGTTGGTGCTGTTATGGGGGGTGCTAATTCTTCAATGCATTCTTTGGGATTATTAAAATCAGGATGCAGTTTTAAAAATTTTGCGGCAAATGCAGGTAAAACCAAAACTGAAGATGTTACTGCAAATTCAGTTTGTACTGCAGAATATAAAATATTAAATGACAGAATTAGTGATGCTGTTGCATAAATTATATTGTTAATCATTTAACAGCAATATAAAATTTGTACATTAATTTTGTTAATTCGGCATTTTGTTTCATGGACTCATACATCTCATTTAATAAATTTTCATGCGAAGCATAACTTTCAAAAGAAAACAGTTCATTAGGTTTTATATCTAATATTTCAAGTATTTTATCAAGGTTTTCGGCGGTAGGGTAATACTTGCCGTTTTCAATATGGCTTATACTGGAAGTATCAATGCCAATAAGCTCTGCAAGCCGTTCCTGTGTTATTTTCTTATTTTTACGTATTTCTTTTAATCTTTGTCCTAATAACTTTTTTATATTCATATAAATACCTTTTAATTGATTATCTACCAATTAATAGTTTTATTTAATTATGTAAAACTCAATATTGTTCTTGACATATTGAGTTTTACCCATATAATATTTTGTATAACTTAATATATTTTTATAAATATTGAGTTATACCCAATAATAATTCAAATTACAGAAAGAAAAATGAAAAATATATTTGATTTTTTAAATTTTCAAAATGAAATAGACAACCCGCCATGGGATTATTATTTCCTCAAAAATTTGGATGAGAAAGAATACCCCCGCTACTTAGCGAAGCTGTTTTATATAAATACGGGAGAGAAACTGCCGTTGAAGTATGATTTTAAAAATAAATCGTGTATTATTGATAAGAAAAGATGTAAAACGTTTAATCAAAAAATACAATGGATTAAATTGTATGGTGTAACTGATTTAATGCGAAAATGT
>CAJONH010000259.1 GCA_905235825.1 Candidatus Gastranaerophilales bacterium | reverse complement strand
GTGAATTTTTGAGAGTGGCGACTTTAAAAAGTGAGCACATTGCCGGCGGGGTTGACACGGCGGCAAGTGCGAAACCAGATTAGATTAAACTGATAAAAATTAAGGAGAGTTACCTATGACAATGAAATATGTTGTAGAAAAAGACGGGAAGTATGATTTAATGACTGTAGAGCCTTCTTACGGGAACAATTATAAAAAAGGCTTTATCGGTTTTTGCTATTATCCTTCATCATTTTTTTCTAAAGCAATAGCAAAGGTTACAAAATATTGTAATTATTCCGGAATAAGTATCAGCCATGTTTTAATTGTTACGGGGGAAAATACTTGTATTGAAGCAGATGCCGAATCAAGAAAGGTTATAGAATCTCCGCTTACAAAATATTTTGATAATGAAAAAAGAATTATATCCTTCAGAAAACCAAGAAACCTATCGGAACAGGCTGCTGAAGAAATTGCACAGCTTGCACAATCGAAAATCGGATGCGGTTATGAATATGCTCAAATTGTAGGACATCTCGGAAAATCATTACCCGGAATTAAACAATTTAACAAAATTACTCATAATTTCTTTGTTGATATTATTTCCTGTTTAATTGACAACAAAGATAAATTCATTTGCAGTGAACTTGCCGCATATTCTCTTAAACACGCACAAAGCTGGGAATACAGGAATAAAGGTATTTTATCAAGAATGACAACAAGGGTAAATCCGCAAGAACTTTTTGAAGACAGAACAATATTCAGCGATTGGACAGTCAGCAAAATACCGTCGGAAAATATTTCATCAGGTATTGAAATAGCTGCAAAACAGTAATTCAAAAGGAATGCTGATATCAAAATACATTAATTTTAATGCTGCAGTTTAATTTCCAAAAGACCAAAGCCGTTAAGGTCTATATTTGCATCGGTTGAATTTGGAGAGATTAATTCGGAACGATTTTCATCCGCATCAATACTCCATGTTCCCAAAAATAAAGGTCTGTCATTTGTATAAGCATAAGCATATACAATCAATCTGTCAGGATTATTTTTATCCCAGCCGATGGGGAAAATATCCCACATATAATCTTTTAATTCAATATTCTTTTTTTGTCTGCAATAATATATTATTGCTTCTCTTACAGCGGTTAACCTTTTTACTGTTTTATTTTTAAAATTGTATACAACAATATTTGTAACCCATGTTTGAGCATAATTAGACCCTATTTTTTCTTTAAAAGCCAGTTTATTACTGTCTTTTGAGAAATCAAGAGGATACAATGTCGTAAATTTAGTTTTTTCAAGCCAATCCATTCCGACTGTAAATATTGATTCCGGTGAACCCTCTATAATATTTGTTTTGTATAATATATCATAAGCATCCTGAAAACTGCCTTTTACAGGAATTAAATATGCAGCGGAAGATGTTTGTGAATTTTGAGGGTAATAAAAACTTCTTGTATAAACCATTTTTGTTTTATCCGGAGATAAAATAGCCGGCGAACTAACAGCATGTTCTGATACTATTTTGGTTAAGTCTATATTTCTTTGTCCGGGCGGAGTATTATAGCTGATTACACGAAATTGAGGTTCGGGGAAATTAAACTCACTGTCCTGATTAAATTGCGGAACGGGAATTTCAATATCTTTACGCAGTTTTTCCGCTGAAAGTTCATAATAGTCTTCCATTGTTACCGGTGTGTGTGATTTATCTATATTATGATAATACAGCGTATTTGGCGGAGGTAAATGCAGCAGCGACCTTGTTTTTTCATTCAGACTTCTTTCATCTTCAGGTTTCTTTTTTTTCTTCTTTTGTTGTTTTTCGTCATCCATATCAACAACATCGGAATTTAAATACAAAGGGTCAGGATATTTTTTTGACTGAACATACGGAGATAAAAAAATAAAAAAACATAAAAAACAAAGAAGTTTTTTCATTAAATTAAACCTTGTTTTACAGCGAGCCTCGATGCCTGTGTTCTGTTTGCCACATATAATTTTTGCAATATACTGTGAACGTGTGCTTTTGCTGTTGAAAGAGTTACAATAAGTCTTTGAGCTATTTGCTCATTACTTAAACCCTCAACTATCAATGATAAAACCTGTAATTCTTTTTCTGTCAGTCCGTATTTATTTCTTGTATTCTTTATTTGTGTAACGGGATTTTCCGAATTTTCTTTATCATTTTGTTTTTTTACGGCGGAAAGAACTAATCTTGCGATAGAGGAATCAAGCCAAGCCGCACCTTCTGCAACTGCTTTTATTGCCGATATCATTTGATTTTTTTCGGTACCTTTCATTATATATCCGTCAGCACCTGCCGCTAATGAATCAAAAACATCACTTTCACTTTCTCGTGAAGTAAACATAAGAATTTTTATATCGGGTGCCTGTTTTTTTATTAATTCGGTTGCCTGAATACCGTCTATTTCAGGTAATCCTATATCCATTAAAACGACATCGGGACGAAGTTTTAATGCCAATTCAATGCCTTTTTTTCCGTTTTCAGCTTGAGCAATAAGCTCTAAACCTTCCGTATTTTCACAAACAAGAGATATTCCAAGCCTTGTCATTTCATGATCTTCAATAAGCAGAACTTTTATACTGTCCATACATTCTCCTCACCTTTGATAAGTGCAGAATCAGGCAGCAGAAAGAAAAATTCGCTTCCTTTATTTTTGTCGCTTTCTAACCATATTTTACCGCCATGGGCATCTATAATTTGTTTTGAAAGATATAATCCAAGCCCCGTACTTATCGACCTTTTAGCCTGTGTTCCCTGCGAAAAACGTTTAAACAGGAGTGGTATATCCTTTTTAAAGATACCTTCTCCGTTATCTTTAACCGCAAATCGAAGGTCTTTATCGTCAATTTCAGCTCTTATTTCAATTTGCCCGCCAGAAGGGGTATATTTTACGGCATTTCCCAACAAATTAATTATAACTCTCCTTATTTCATTTCTGTCTGCAACTATATCAGCACTATCCAAATTGGTGAAGATTTTCTCAATATGCTGATTTTTTGCTTCAGCCAAAGGCTTAACCTGATTAATGCATTCCTCCAGCAATTGTTCAAAATTAAACGGAGTTTTTATAAGTTTTAAATGTCCCGATTCATATTTATAAACTTCAAGTAAAGTATTTACCAGCCCGAGCATATCTTCATGACTCTTTTTCATTGTGGCTAAAAGCATACTCTGTTTTTCATTTAAGCTGCCGAGTTTTCCGTTCAGAAAATACTCTAAAGTCTGAATTGAAGCTAATGACGGTGTTCTAAGGTCATGGGTAAGAGTTGCTATAAAATCTTCACGTAATCTTTCCATTTCTTTTTGGAAATTAATGTTTCGTATAACATAAACATAATGATTTATGTCTTTTTCACTCTTTGCCGGAATAAAAGCACAGCTTATTTCAACAGGAATTTTGGTTCCGTTTACGGTATTTACCGCATCAATTTCTCTTAAAAGTTTTTCTTCCCTGCCGGTTAAAACCTCGTTCCAATTAATTTCATTTGTTTCAAACAATTCACAAATATTTTTTGTTTTTAAAATATCCTCACTCATTCCAAAAAGGGTTTCTGCTGCAGGATTAATTTCCGTTAAATGACCTGTGTTATCCGATACAATTATTGCATCGGCACAATTATTAATAACAGCACTAAGACGTTCATTCATTTCAATAATATCGGCAGTTTTTTCTTTAACCAAATCTTCTAAATGACATGAATAATCTTTTAGTTTCTTATTTGTTATTTCAAGCTGTTCAATAAGATGAGCTCTTTCATAGGCATTCTTAATATTTATAATAAGCTCATCATTATCCCAAGGTTTTTCTATATATTTATATAAACCGACCTCATTTATTGCTTTAATAGCATTTTCTTTATCAGCATATCCCGTTAAAAGAATCATACTTGCATTAGGATATATAGCTTTTGCCTGCGATAAAAATTCCAGCCCGTTCATTTCTTCCATCATAAAGTCTGAAATAATTACATCACGGGGATTATTTTTTAAATACCTGACAGCATCAGATGGCACGTTAAAAAATGCAGCATCACTAAAACCTTCAAGACTAAGTAATGATTTTAACGATGAAGTAACAAGTTTATCATCATCCAAAATTAATATTTTGCATTCTGACTGCATTTAATACACGCTCCTATTAAAATCATAATTCAGAAAAAGTAAACAGACAACTATTTAATATTTCTTTTATTAAAACATTATCACCTGCCGTCGAATGATAGATATTTATAATCGCAAATAATATAAAATATGAAAAATATATTTAATAAATTTTATATTATTCTATACTGTTTATTTTTTTGTTTAAATTCCGCATCAGCTTTCGAATATACGGAAAATGATAAAAATATGTTTTATGATGCATTTATTGACGGTTATATAGCTGAAATGACCAAATCAATTGAAAAACTTAATATAGAAAAATCTAAAAAACAAGAATTTATTACAAAATTGAAATCAGAGATAAATAAACAAGAACTTATAGAGTCATCATGGAACTGCATAACAAAATATCCTATAGAACAAATAGTTGCAGCATCTGTTATTTGTACTTCAGACTGGAATAAAAAACAGAGTGAAAAAAATAAATCATTATATAAAATATTAAAATAACCCCGTGTGGCTAAAATAGCTAATCATGCTATAATATAAATATGAAGAACTTTATAGTATTTTTAATATTTACAATTTTTTTACTGTTTGTACAGCCAGCGAGAGCGGATATTTTGGCTCTTAGTTCAAAAAATATAAAATATTACGGTATAGGTGTTTTGAATATACCTAAAAATTACAAAGTGCATCAATATCCTTATCCGGAGTCAAAAATTATAAGAGAAGTAAACTATGAAGGGCTGAAAAAATCGGCTATAGTTAACAGCATAGATATGAGGAAGGTTTCTTATGTAACATATATTCCTTCCGAAAATATTGCCCTTTTGACTGTTGAAGCAAGTACTCCGACCGGCTGGTATAATGTTTATTTAAATCAGGAAACCGGAGAAACAGGCTGGATATATGTAAATGACAACAGTGCATTTTATACGTATAAATCACTTTTTTATACTTTCGGAAAAAAATACGGAATTAGAATGTTTAATGATTTAAACAAAGAAAAGAAAATTTTATATGCAAAGCAGTCATTTGACTCTCAACAGCTGGAGCAATTATCATATCCCAAGCATATTTCCTTTACTGTTATAAGGGGAAATTGGCTTCTTGCAACGGTAAGTGATATGACCAAACAGGCAAAAGTAGGCTGGTTTAATTGGAGAAATGATGATGGTACATTAAATATGTTTCCGAATTTTAAAGAACAAATGTGAGTATATACAAAAAAAAAGCTCTTTTTTGAAAAGAGCGTTAACTAGGTTAGTTTTGGTAGATAGTTGTTCAGTTTTTGACTTTTATGAGTCTTACATTTCTTTTAATATCCGTGAAAAAATTTTTATGCGTTTTTTTTATTATAAATTTACATAAGTTTACAATAAAAATAAGTGTATGCTTATTTTCATTGTTATGTATATTGGGATATAAAAAATTTATTAAAATATTTAATTTTTATCAAAAACCATAATCTTTTTTATAAAATTAACTGCGTCCTCTTTATTATTAACATCTCCTGAAATTTGAGCCTCTTTTAGTGAATTAATAATTTTTCCCAATAAAGGTGATTGTTTTATTTGTAAAATTTCCATTATATCATTACCGTCAAGGAGTTTTGGTAATGGTTTAAGTTCCTCACGAATTTTAAAATAATTATTTAAAAGTGCGGTTAATGCATTGATATTATTCTCAACCATTTCATCCGTAACTTTTACCCCTCTTGCACTCAATCTGTCTGCCATAGCAAGAATAATAACATCAATAACACAATTTTCCATTTTTCTATAAAAACGCATATATGCTTTTTCGTTGACATCAGATGCACATACCATACTTGAAGGGTATATGTGATATTTTATTAATGTTTTTATATAATCAATTTGTTTTTTTGAAAATTTTAAATCACGTAAAATTTCAATACTGAGATTTGCTCCTATTTCATCGTGTTTAATAAAACGATGCCGTCCGGTATCTTCTTCGATTGTCCAGCAGGAGGGTTTTCCTATATCATGAAGAAATCCTGCAAATTTAAGAAATGCAAGTTCTTTTACCGAGCCAAACGTTAAATTATCTAAATGCCGTCTTACTTTTTCGTCGGAATTATCATATATTAACTGAATTTGTCTTACTGTTTCAATTAAATGATGAATTAAATCCAAATGATGATGAGAATTAGACGGAATTTTTTTTACCTCATTATATATTGGCAAAATTTGAGTTAAAAGCCCTGCTTTATCCAATTGTAAAAGGGCTGTATCCGTATATTTGCATTCAAACATCTTCATTAGTTCGGTGTTTATACGTTCTTTTGCACTTTTGTGTATTAAAGGAGCCAATTTTTGCGTAAGTGAAATTAATTCATCCGAAATATTAAACCCTGTTTTTGCTTGAAAACGAAATATTCTTAGAAGCCGAAGAGGATCATCTTCAAAATTTTTATCTGAAATACCTTTTATAATTCTATTTTGAATATCATTTATTCCGCCTGCTAAATCTATTATTTTTTCTTCATTAATATCATAAGCAATAGCATTTATTGTTAAATCACGCCTTAAAATATCTTTTTCAAAATCATTTTCTACAGGCTTTGTTATATCAATATAATTAATTTTATCTTCAAGAACAAGTCTGTATATTGAATTTTCATTATCAAGTTCAATAAAATGAGCATTAATTTTTTTTGCGAGTTCAATTGAAAAATCTTTAACATCAGTATCGCAAATAATTATATCAAGGTCGGGACTTTCATAATTCATTAAAATATCACGTATATAACCTCCTACAATATAAGCCTTTTTATTTTTTAAATAAGGTTTAATTAATGATAATACGTAATTATTTTGTATTTTATGCATGCAAAACTCCGTTTATAACAGTCGTTAATGCGGCGGTAACTGCCGTGTCAGCTCTATAGATTAAATTTCCTAACGTAATAAGAGGGATATTTTTTGATTTAAAAAATTCAAATTCTTTTTCGCTGAAACCGCCTTCCGGCCCTATAATTACAAGAATGGACCCGCTTTGTTTAACGGGATTATTCCTTATAAATTCAAAAAAATTTTTATCGGCATATTTTTCGGCAAAAACAATAACTCTGTCATATTCACTCACTATATTTTTTATATATGACATTTGAAATATTTGTGGAATATCGGCACGTTCACACTGTTTCACGGATTCCAGTGCAATTTTTCTCCATTTCTCTATTTTAGATTTAATAACTGTTTCTTTGACGGTACAATTATCCGTAGAAAGCGGAATTATACCTTTTACTCCCAATTCTGTTGATTTTTGAATAGAACTTATTTGAGCATCGGAATTTAAAACACTCTGGGCAACATACAATTTTAAAGGAAGTTTTCTTTCCGACTTATAACTTCTCAGAATTTTCGATTTAAAATAAGACGGTGAAATTTCAGATATTTCAGTTTCATATTGAATTTCATTTTCATCAAGAAATAAAATGTCTTCACCGATTTTAGCACGCATTGCCTTCACAATATGTTTATACAGTTCTTTATCATCTATAAACACGTGATTATTAATAATCTGATTACTGTTTATTAAAAAATGCGGCATAATTTCCTTCTACGTCTATCATACTAAAAAAATACGATTGTTTGAACTTTTTGTATTAAAATATTATAATTATTATAATACGAGGTTATTTTATTCAAAATATGAAACAGCGGTTCATAAAAATATTATTTAAACTATTTATATCAGTATTTGTACTTGAAAGTTTATATTTATTAGTACTGCCGCCGGTAATAAAATCAATTTTCAGCAAAGAATTTATCTCTAAGGTGCTTGAAAAGAAAACGAACATAAATTTTAATGCCGAAAAAATAGATGTAAGAACTTTAATGACACCTTCAATTAAAATATCCGCAAAAAATATCGATATTAAAAATAAAATATCGGATACCTCTGTTATTTCAGCTGATACATTAGATTTTGACATTGCACTGATACCGCTGCTTTTTAAAACAGCAGAACCAAAGCATTTGTATTCGGACAATCTTCAAATTTATATTGAACAAAATGAAGACGGAAGTTTTAATTTTGAAAATCTTTTAAAAGAAAAAAACGACAGAAAATTTAATATAAAATATAAAAATTTTGAAGTAAGGACATCAGGTACATTAAATATTAATAATAAAAAGTCTGATTTTGAAATTGATATGAAATATTCATCTCCATTCTCAATAAAAAATCTTTCACAAAATAATATTCAGGGAAGTGCTTTTTTTTATAATGTTAATTTGAAGGATTATTCTCAATTAATTCAAAAATTTAATCCTAATATAAAAAAAACAGAAGGAATTATAGATTTTTTGCAGTTTTCATCGGACAAACAAAATTCTCAGACAACACAG
>CAJONH010000258.1 GCA_905235825.1 Candidatus Gastranaerophilales bacterium | reverse complement strand
TAATATCAAGATTAATATTTTTGAGTGCATAAGATTCTTTATATTTTTTATATACATTTTTCAGTTGAATCATTGTAACAATCCTATAATTTTATCGGTAAGTCTATCTGCGGTTAAACCGTAAAAAGAAAGAAGCTGTTTAGCGTTTCCGCTCTGACCGAAAGTATCGTTAATACCAATTCTGGAAACTTTAACGGGGCAGTTTTCGGATAAAATTTCACAAACGGCAGAACCGAGTCCGCCGATAACGGAGTGATTTTCAACGGTAATAACTCTGTTAGTTTTTTTAGCGGAGTTTACAATCGTATTTAAATCAATGGGTTTAACAACGGGAACGTGAATAATTTCAGCGTTAATACCTTTTTTATGAAGTTCTTCTGCTGCATCAATAACTTCAATCAAAGTTTCGCCGTTGGTTATTAAGGAAACATCGGAGCCTTCTTTAATTTTTACGGCATTGAGGTAATCAAAACTGTAGTTATCATCAAATATGACGGGGAGATTGGTTCTGGGTATTCTGATATATACAGCCCCGCTATATTCAGCTGCGAATTTAACCGCTTCACGAGTTTCTTTTGCATCAGCGGGAACGATAACGAGCATATTTGGAATAGAACGCATAAGGGAGATATCTTCCAGAGCCTGATGGCTTGCCCCGTCTTCACCAACGGTAATACCTGCGTGAGTAGCACAAATTTTAACGTTCAAATCCGAATAACAAATTGTATTGCGTATTTGTTCCCAAGCTCTGCCCGCTGCAAACACAGCGAAAGTGGAAACAAAAGGAATTTTCCCCGTGCAGGCCAGACCTGCAGCTGTAGTCATTAAATCCTGTTCTGCAATTCCCACGTTAAAAAATCTATCGGGGAATTCATCAGCAAAAATTTTAGTTTGAGTTGAACAGGATAAATCTGCATCCAATACAACAATATTTTTATTAACCCTGCCTAATTCCGCCAGAGTCTTTCCGTATTCTTTTCTTAAAGATTTTTCTTCTCGTTTCATATTATTTACTTCAATTCTTCAAGTGCCTTTTGTAATTCTTCATCATTTGGTGCTTTTCCGTGCCATCCTGCCTGATTTTCCATAAAAGATACACCTTTTCCTTTTATCGTATTTGCAATAATTACAAAAGGTCTATCGCTTTGTTTTGCAGTTTGAATTGCATCAAAAATCTGTTGTTCGTCATGCCCGTCAATTTCAACAGCGTTCCAGTCAAATGCTTCAAATTTTACTTTAACATTACCCAGTGACTTAATATCTTCTGTTGAACCGTCTATTTGGAGTTTATTTCTGTCAATAAAAGCAATAATGTTATTAAGTTTACGGCTTGAAGCATTCATTACGGCTTCCCATACACTGCCTTCTTCAATTTCTCCGTCACCCATATATACATAAATTTTACTGTCAATTTTATCAAGTCTTAATCCTAAAGCCATTCCGCAGGCAATGGAAAGACCTTGACCGAGTGAACCCGTTGAAACTTCAATACAATTCAGCATTTTTTTACTTGGATGTCCTTGAAGTCTTGAACCAAGTTTACGAAAAGTCATTAGTTCATTTTCATCAAAATACCCGCAATGAGCTAATACTGCATACAATGTTGCAGAAGCATGTCCTTTAGAAAGTACAAATCTGTCACGATTTTTGTAATCACTGTCTTTATTTCCGTTAGGACAGCATTCCATACATTTAGTAAAAAGAACATTAAGTATATCAACTGCAGACAATGAACCTCCCGGATGTCCGGACTTTGCATTATGTATCATCATTAATATTTCACGTCTTAATTTTTTTGAAACCGCTTTTATTTCTATTAATTCAGCTTCCGATAATTGAGCAGTCATTGAAAATTCCTTTAACTTATTTTCTTGCACTTTCCATTATAGCCCGAAATAAAAACATAGGCAAAGTTTTATATATTCTTTTTATTCTTGAGGGTTGTTTGATTGTTCTGTATAACCATTCTAAACCTGTTTTTTGAAATATTTTTGGAGCCCTTTTTACTTCTCCTGCCCAAACGTCAAATGAACCGCCTATCCCTATAAAAATACCGCTTTCGATTTTGTTTTTGCAGTTATTTATAAATATTTCCTGCTTAGGAGCTCCTAATGCACATAATATTAACCGGGGTGCAGTTTCCGCAAGTTTATCTATGATTATATTTTCATTTTCGTAATATCCGTTATGGCTGTATACAATATTTAACGCAGGATATTCTTTTTTTAAATTTTCTATAGTTTTAGTTATTACATGCTCTTTTGCCCCAATAAGTGCAATTGAATATTTTAAATCGGCACAGCGGTGTATCAGTTCCTTTGCAAAATCAATCCCCGGAATTTGTTCCTGTTTTATTCCTTTAAAATTTAATGCTTTCTTTATACCTGAACTTTCAGGCAAAACAAGCTCTGATGATTTTATTATTTTTTCAAGTTCTTTATTTTTATCTGCTGCTGCAATAATTTCAGGATTGATTGTTACAATATGAAGCCATTCATTATTACTTATTTTATTAAGTACAAAATTTATTGCTTCATTAAAAGTCAGCAAATCAACATTATATCCTAAAACTTTGCACCTATTGCCTGTCATCAGTTATATTTTTAATCCCTGTGACAATTTTTCCATAACCTCTTTTGCTGAATCTTCATAACCGACTCTGCCCATTAATGCATAAGTATAATTTTTCGATTGCTCAACTCCCGGTTGGTTAAACGGGTCTATATTATACAAAGCACCTGTAATTGCAGTTTGAACTTCAAGCATGTACAGCAACTGTCCCAAATAATACGGGCTGACTTTTGGAATTTTTATTGTTACATTCGGACGTTTATAATCAATTAGTGAAGCCATTGTTGAATCAGCTTCCGCATTGAATAACCTGTTCATTGTCTTTCCGCCGAGATAACTAAGTCCCGTATATTCAAAAATATTAGGAATGGTTATTTCCGTATCAAACTCTTTTACACGAAGGAAATTTATAATTTTATCGTTTGGGCCTTCATTGTATAATTGAATTTGAGAGTGCTGGTCAGTAACACCTATAGCTTTTACGGGAGTCTGCCCCGTATTTACTATATTGTTATTTTTATCACGTTCTTTACCTAGAGATTCTGCCCAAAGCTGGCAATACCAATCCGCAACATATCGTAATCTGTTTGAATACGGCATCATAACCGATATTTTCTTGCCTCTTTTCACATCCAGCAAGAAATGTATTAGTGCATTTTGTGCGGCAATATTATAATTTATATCTGTGTTTTTAAGTGCCAAATCCATATCTTTTATGCCTTGTGTAATTTCTTCTATATCAATTCCCACAAGTGCAAAAGGTAATAATCCTACGGCTGAAAAAACAGAAAATCTGCCTTCTACATCATCAGGTATATAGAAAGTTTTATATCCTTCCTGATCTGAAAGTTGTTTTAATATTCCTACATTTTTATCTGTTGTAGCTATAACATTTTTTCTGTAATCATCGCCCAGTTCTTTTTCCATCAGGTCTTTTAAAAGCATGTACTGTGCCATAACTTCTGCCGTTGAGCCTGATTTTGTTATAACATTTACAAGTGTCTTTTTTAAATCCAGAATTTGCAATAAAGAGTTCATTTGATCAGGGTCTATATTATCTAAGAAAAATATTCGAGGATAATTTTTTCGCTGTTCTTTTGTAAGATAATTCCAGTACGGCGGTAAAAGTGCTTCACAAACCGCTTTTCCACCCAGTGCTGAACCGCCGAGCCCTATAATAAGAACATTATCAAATCTGTTTTCAACTATAGCGGCAAATTCACGAACATACCAGCTTGTTTCTTCATTATATCCGAGATTCATCCATTGCAGTTTCTGCCCAGGTTTATCTTTGTTTGAGTTCATATCGGCTATAATTCTATGTATGGTTTCTCTGTAATTATTGAATTCTTCTTGAACATTTAATCCGTTTTCTTCACCAATTACTTCTTTAGTGACATTACGAAAATCAAATTCTATCATCTTACCCCGCTAATTCTATTGCGTGCTGCTAACCTCTTCGGCTGTTTATATTTTAAATTTTACCCAAATTTATTGTACATGCTCACACGATATTTTAAAGAGTCAGTTGAACGATATGTTACAATTTTGTTACCTTTTATTAATGACAAAAGGTGTCTGTCTAAAATGTCTGATTTTTGACAAATAAGAGATTTTTTTTTTTCCCCCCCCCTAAAATGTTACCTGTACAGAATGACAATTGCGATTAAATTTTAGACAATACGTCATCCTGAAATCTAATCTGGTTTCGCACTTGCCGCCGTGTCAACCCCGCCGGCAATGTGCTCACTTTTTAAAGTCGCCACTCTCAAAAATTCAC
>CAJONH010000257.1 GCA_905235825.1 Candidatus Gastranaerophilales bacterium | reverse complement strand
GTGAATTTTTGAGAGTGGCGACTTTAAAAAGTGAGCACATTGCCGGCGGGGTTGACACGGCGGCAAGTGCGAAACCAGATTAGATTTGGAATAATAATGAAACTTAATTTAACGGAAATTATTGAGGCATCAAATGCACGGGTAATATTCGGAAGTTCGGGTATTATTAATAATCAGCAAATTTTATGCGGTTTTTCTACCGATTCAAGGACAATAGAAAAAGGCAATATTTATATACCTTTAAAGGGTGAAAGTTTTGACGGTGAAAATTTTATTAATGCATCTGTTAATGCGGGGGCATCGGGATATTTTACAACCGCAGAAAATAAAATATTAAAAGAAGCTGAATTTGTTTTGTATGTTCCGGATACAAAAGAGGCTTATTTAAAACTGGCTAATTATTATAAGCGGAAAATTAACCCGTATACAATTGCAATAACCGGAAGCAGCGGGAAAACAACCGTTAAAGAAATGATGTATTCCGTGTTTAAAAATGCGGGAAATACGGTTAAATCAGTATTAAATCATAATAATGAAATTGGTTTGTGTCAGACGCTGTCTTCACTTGAGCAAGATACAAAATATCTTATAGTCGAAATGGGTATGCGGGGATTAGGTGAAATTGAACTTCTTTCAAAATATGCCGAACCCGATATAGGGGTCATTGTTAATGCGGGAAGTGCACATATAGGAAGATTGGGCTCTTTGCTTAATATTGCGAAGGCAAAATTTGAAATAGCGGAATATATCAAAAATGACGGTATTTTGATAGCACATAATAATGATTTAATTAAGCAGGTTAATGATAATAAACATAAAACCGTATATTTTGATTTGAATGATGCCGAAATAAAAAATATGACTTCCAAATCTTCCGTATTTACTTATAAAGGATATGAATACAAACTTAATGTATCGGGCGAACATAATGTACAAAATGCATTGGCGGTCATTGAAGCAGGGTTATTTGCGAATTTAACTCCTGAAATTATAGCAAAAGGTCTGTTTGAATTTTCTCCGATAGAAAAAAGATGGGAAGTAGAGCGGATACACGGATTTAATATTATTAATGATTGTTATAATTCTAATCCTGAATCTGTAAAAGCAGCATTAAAAACATTTTTGGATTTAACTCCGTCAAATAAAACTGTAGTATTAGGTGATATGGGGGAATTAGGTCTGAATGAAGAAGAATATCATATTCAAACGGGTAAATTTTTAGAAAATTTTAAATGTGATTATGTTTTAACAACAGGTGAATTAGCAAAATATATTAAGCCAAAAAATATACAAACCATACATTTTGAAAATAAACATGAACTTGCAGAGTTCATAAAGAAAAATTTACCGGCAGGCGAAAACATATTATTAAAAGCATCTCGTTTTATGAAATTTGAAGAAATTATTGAGGAGTTAAAAAAATAGTGGAATTTAATATATTGGTATTGGTATCATTAATGGTAGCATTTGTTCTGACACTTTTATCCGGTGTTGTATATATAGATTTCCTAAAGAAAAGAATGTATACACAGTATATTTTAGAGGATGTACCCGAAAATCATGCCAAAAAAGCCGGTACTCCCACAACAGGCGGTGTATTTATCGTATTACCCGTTATAGCGGCATCTCTTGCATTATTAACAATGAATAAATCATTGACTCATAATGCATTAATAGTACTTGCGACATTTTTATTTTTTATGTTTGAAGGTTTAACCGATGATATGGGGAAAATCAAACATAAACAAAATAAAGCCGGACTTACTGCAGGTAATAAACTTTTTTTACAAATTGCTATTTCCGTTCTGCCTGCATTATATATAACATTGCAAGGGCAGACATATTTAAATATAGGTCAGTTTAGCATCGATTTAGGGTATTTGTATCCTGTATTTATTATTTTCTTTATGACGGGAATATCAAATGCGGTTAATTTAACGGACGGATTAGACGGTTTGGCATCAATAAATTATGCAATTGCATCACTCGCTGTTACTTTTATTTGCATAATAACAAAACAAACGGATTTGGCTATAATTTCGGCAGCAGCAACAGGTGCTTGTATTGCGTTTTTATATTATAACAGACATCCTGCAAAAGTTTTTATGGGGGATACGGGTTCTCTTGCATTGGGCGGATTACTTGGAGTACTTGCAGCTGTTGGTAAATTTGAATTATGGACATTATTAATCGGAATTGTTTTTTGTTTGGAAACACTTTCCGTTATAATTCAAGTTACAAGTTTTAAATTGACAGGTAAAAGAGTTTTTAAAATGAGTCCAATTCATCATCATTTTGAACTTTGCGGCTGGAGTGAAAACAAAATAGCTGTTGTTTTTTCTTTGGTCAGTTTAATTTTTGGAAGTATTGCTGTTATTTTGTTTAAGATTTTATGGTAATATTAACTTATAAAAATAGTTGGTAGATTTATTATTAAAAGTATGTATTTGAGTTCTTAATATGTTCAGAAAATTTTTAGTATTTTGTACTTTATTTTTAATTATAACTGGAGGTAATCAAATGGCGGAAGCAAAAAATTGGGATAAAATTTTCCCTAAATCAGACAAAGTTGAGGTAAAAAAAGTAGAATTTAAAAACAGATACGGCATATCTATTTCAGGGAATTTGTATACGCCGAAAATAAAAATTAACAGGAAATTACCTGCTGTTGCTGTTTCAGGGCCTTTTGGCGCGGTAAAAGAACAGGCTTCGGGATTGTATGCTCAATCTCTTGCAGAAAGGGGATTTATAACTTTAGCTTTTGACCCTTCATATACGGGAGAAAGTAAAGGTGAACCACGAAATACGGCTTCTCCTGATATTAATACGGAAGATTTTTCGGCTGCAGTTGATTATTTATCAAATAAAAAAGATGTTAATCCCGATAAAATCGGTATTTTAGGCATTTGCGGCTTTGGCGGATTTGCTCTTAATGCTGCTGCTATAGATACAAGAATTAAAGCAACAGTTACAAGTACTATGTACGATATGACAAGGGTAAGTGCAAAAGGTTATAATGATTCAATTGATGAAAATGCACGTTATGAACTAAAAGAAAAATTAAACAAACAAAGAACGGAAGATTTTAAAAACGGAACTTATGCAAAGGCTGAGGGGCTGCCTGAAAAATTAACAGGGGATGAACCTCAATTTATAAAAGATTATTATGATTATTATAAAACGCAAAGAGGTTTCCACAAACGTTCAATAAATTCTAACGGTAACTGGAATATGACCTCCTCTTTATCATTAATAAATATGCCGATACTTGCTTATGCTTCCGAAATTAGAAGTGCTGTTTTGATTATCCACGGAGCGAATGCTCACAGCAGATATTTTTCAGAAGATGCATATAAAAAATTAACGGGAGATAATAAGCAGCTTTTGATTATAGATGGAGCTAATCATGTTGATTTATACGATAATACCGAAAAAATTCCGTTTGATAAAATTGAAACGTTTTATAAAGAATATTTAAAATAAAAAATTAGTTTTAGACCGCTTTCAAATAGGGATTTCCTTTTTGCAGCGGTCTATAAACTTTATCCATAATAAAAACTATTTATTATTTATTATTTATTATTTCTTCTTCTGTTTTTTTGGTAACTCTATACCTTGATTTATAATCCTTATACATATTTTTAAATTCAGTATCTTCATCTTTATTACGATGATTATATTCGTGTTTATTTAATGTACTGTCATAAAGCTGAATTACGCTTGTTGCAATATTCCCGCAATGTGCTGCAATTCTTCTTAAATCATTAAGCATATCAGAAAAAATAAAACTTTTTTCAGCACTGCACTGACCTGCTTTTAATCTCTGAATATGATTATTTTTTGCACGTCTTACACCTTTTTTTATAACTGCCTCTAAAGGCTCTACTTTTTGTGCCAGTTCAAGGTTATCTGTTTTGTAGCATTCTAATGTCATATCATAAATTTCTAAAACGGCATTTACTATTGTTTTTATTTCTTCAACAGCCTCATCAGAAAATCCTTTTTCCATATCATTCAGTTTTTCTGCCATTTTTAAAATATGAGCAGCGTGGTCGCCAATTCGTTCATAATCACCAACGGCAAGTAATATTTGTGAAATTTTGTTATTATCTTCTTCCGTTAGTTCACGTCCTGAAAGTTTTAACAAAAATGAACCTAATTTGTCTTCATAAGTATCTATTTGAGTTTCATTTTCAGTAATTTCTAAAGCCTTTTTTTCGTGATAACTTTTCAGCATTTTAGTAGCGGTAATAAAGTTGTACTGAACAGTTTCCGCCATTTCAACCGTTTTTCTAAAACACTCGGCTATAGCAAAAGAAGGAGCCATTAATAATCTTTCATCTAAAAATACTTTATTTTCAGATTCTTTTTTACTTTCGGGAATAAGTTTTATTGTTATTTTTTCAATCAATTTGACACAGGGAAACAGCATAACCGCCGTCAGTATATTATAACATGTATGGAATAGGGCTATTCCTGCCGGATTAATATTGTTTGAAAGGAAACTGAATTTAAAAATTAAATTTAAAATTATAAATAGAGGAAGACAAATACCTACACTTAATATATTATAAACAACGTGAATACCGGCAACTCTTTTTGCATTGGTATTTACTCCAATACTTGCAATTATTGCCGAAAAACAAGTACCAAGATTTTGTCCCAGTATAATAGGAATGGCAACTTCCCAGGAAACACCGCCAACCAGAGTTAATGCCTGCAGTATTCCAATTGAAACAGATGAACTTTGAACAATTACAGTTATAATCATTCCGACCAAAAATCCCAAAATCGGATTTTTAAATGCAATCATTGCATTTCGGAAACCTTCAACCTCTGACAATGGTGCCATTGAACTTGCCATAAGCCCCATTCCGAACATTAGAATGGCAAATCCCATCATAACAGAACCTACACTCTTACTTCTGTTGCTTTTTGCCGACATTATCATACACACACCTATAAATGCCAATATAGGTGTAAATGATTCAGGTTTTAAAAGACGAAGAATAAATGCGGCATTTTCCTGTATACCTGTTAAACTCAGAAGCCATGCAGTAATTGTTGTACCTAAGTTAGCACCTATCACAACACTAACTGTCTGCGAGAGATTCATTATTCCCGAATTGACAAGTCCTATAAGCATTACCGTAACTGCCGAAGAAGATTGTATTACTGCCGTAATTCCAACTCCTAAAACAAAACTTTTTAAAGGATTTGACGTCATTTTTTTTAGTAATTTTTCGAGCTTGCCTCCCGCTACTTTTTCCAAGCCCTGCGACATTATTGAAATTCCGTAAAGGAAAAATGCCAATCCGCCTATCAGCGTTAATATAGAATATATATCCAAATTTTTTCTTTCTTATTTATTCGTATCTGTTCACTATAATTATAAAATACATAAAAAAATTTTTATACTGATTGCGGAAAAAATTTAAAAAAATATAAAAAGTTCTTTTTATGTTAACTACAAAACGCAGACCTATTCCTCACTTCTTAAAATTTTAAATTCAACAGAAAAGCCCGTAACTCGTACCCTGCGGGTACTCAAACAGACGGGCTTTCTCTGTCGTTTCATTAAAAATTTTTAAATAAGTTCGTCAATGGTCTTGCTTATTTGTATTTCTT
>CAJONH010000256.1 GCA_905235825.1 Candidatus Gastranaerophilales bacterium | reverse complement strand
CATATTCAACAAAATTATTTACATCATCGTCATTTATTACACATCTGCCGAGTTTTGAGCAGGCATAACATCCTCTGCAAGGTGTTAGAGGTTTAATTCCTATTTGATAAATTTCAGATTCTATGCCTTCTTCTTTTAAAGTTTTTGATATTTCTTCTAACGCTGTATAGGTGCAGCCGTTTTTATGCGGTGAGCCGTTAAATAATAATACTTTCATTTTACCTCCTTTTTAAAATAATCCATTGCTTTCATGCGGAACATAAGGTGCCTCAAGCCTTTTAATAATTTCATCACTTAATTTAATATCAAGTGCCGAAACTGCTTCTTCAACATGTTTAACATCTGTGCATCCGACAATAGGCGACGTTACATAAGGTTTTGATAACATCCAAGCCAAAGAAACCTGTGCCATTGAATAACCGAGTTCTTTTGAGATTTTTTCTAAATTATCGACAACAACTTTGTCTTGTTTCTCCGTACTTCCCCAAACCATAGGCGATACTTCATCTATTGAGTTTCTTGCTGTTTTTGTACCCCAAGGGTGTGCTGTTCTGCCGCCCGCAAGAGGACTCCAAGGTACAACTGCTATTTTTCTATCCTGACATAAAGGCATCATTTCTCTTTCTTCTTCACGATAAATCAAGTTGTATTGATTTTGCATAGATACAAATTTTGTCCGGCCGTTACGTTCAGCTATTTGATTTAATCTTTCAAATTCCCACGCCCGCATAACAGAAGCCCCTATATATCTTGCTTTACCTGATTTTACAACATCGTGCAAGGCTTCCATAATTTCTTCCATAGGTGTTTCGTGGTCTAATCTGTGGATTTGGTATAAATCAACATAATCAAGTCCTAATCTTTTTAAAGAATGGTCAATTTCTGCCATAATATTTTTGCGGCTTGAACCTGCACCATTAGGTCTGCCTTCACGCATTGCAAAATGAACTTTTGTAGCGACTACGATTTCATCTCGGTCAAGTCCGTATTCTTTAATAAGACGACCTGTAATTTCTTCACTTGTCCCAAGCTGATAAACGTTTGCGGTATCAAAATAGTTTATACCTAAATCAATGGCTTTTTTGAAAATTGGCTTTGCATCATCATAATCTTTTGCCCAAGGAAAAACACCGTTTTCTTTCCCGGGTTTTCCAAAACTCATGCAGCCCAGACAAATTCTTGAAACATCAACACCTGTATTACCTAATTTTAGATATTGCATGTTTTTCTCCTTTATACTAAATAGTCTTTTAAAATAACTTTTAATTGAAAATCACAAAACTTCTTAGTCCAATCTTTCGGCTCAAAAATTCCGTCTGACATGCACCAGCATGTCATCATCCCGTAAAGTTCAGATATTATAAGATGTGTTAAAAGTTCAATGGGTGTATTCTCTTTTAATTCCTTATTTTTAACGGCATTATTAAGTATGTTTTTTAACATTTCAATATCATACTGCCATTTTGTTTTGTCTGTTTTATCGGGGGCAGTAACAGGATCTATCGCACCTCTAATCCATTCCCGGCAAATATTAATCCCATAGATTTCAACTGCTTTCATAAAATTATCAAAATACAAAGATAATTTGTCAATTAAATTTTTTTCGGACATTTCATTGATTTGATTTTCGATGTTTTTAAAATACCCCCTGCAAATTTCAGAAACAATATCTTCTTTATGTTTGAAATAAGTATAAAATGTACCTTTTGCAGTTCCTGCTGCATTTGTTATATCTTCCACGCATAAAGCATTAAACCCTTGTGTTTTCAGCAGATTTTCTGCTGTGTCTAATAATTTCCGGCGTGTATTTACAGATTGTTCTTGTCTTTTAGTCATAATAAAACCCATATTTTTCAATAAATTAATTATACATATTATCGACTAAAAGTCAATGACTTATAGTTACTCTTTCTTATCTGATTTCTTTACAAAATTCAAATAAAATGCTCGGGCAAATTTTTAAAGAGAGCCCGAAGGGTGTGAACGAAATTTGGGAGTGGTGACTTTAAAAAGGGCGAAACCGGATTAGATTTAACACCATATAAATCACACATAATTATAAAAATAAATTTTCAGCCGAACTTGCTAAAATATTAAAATCTGTAAAGAATTTAATTTTTAGAAGATTTTTAAAATTTTTAATATTAGATTTAAATATAAATTTTTAAAAAATTACTATTTTTTGCGAAAAAATAGACAATTTAATAATAAAAATGATTAAAATCGACAAAAAATAAAAAACGTTAGAAAACTTAATAATTACCTTGATTTGACGATAAATACGGCTCGTAAGAAAATGTAGGTATGTGCAGAATAGGTTCAATTAAATCAAAAAGATATATACACCCTTCTATGGTGCTGCGTTTGATGCGTTCCCAGCAAAAAGGGCATGATAATTCAGGATTTGCCTTTATTATGCAGGATTTGGGCGGAATCTTTGAAAATTACAAAGAATTGCCGATTTTATCAATGGCGGTAACTGATGAGGGTATGAAGTATGCGGAAGATATGCTTCATAAAATAGGATTTGTAAGGGTATTTCAATATAATCCCGAAGTTTATCCCGATAGTTCATTAAAGATTGAAACAATGCCCAATTATGTTTTTGAAGTATTTCAATATCCTAAAAACTATAAAAATGCTTCAAAAGAAGAAAAAGAAAATCTGCTTCTTGATACAAGATTAAAATTGCGTTCACACTTGGAACAAAATGAAGAAGGTTTTGTATATTCATTTTATCCTGATGTTATTTCACTTAAAGAGATAGGAGATCCTAATGATATCGGAACATATTTTAACTTGTGGAGTGAAGAAGTAAATTTAAGGGCAAAAATTATTACGGCACAGTGCAGGCAGAATACTAATTATGATATTGTGCGTTATGCTGCTCATCCTTTCTTTTTACAGGGGTATACAACTTTAACAAACGGTGAAAATACTTTCTATGAAAAAAATAAACTTATGCAGCAAAAACTTCATCGGGGTTATATTGGTTTTGAAAGTGATTCTCAATGTTTTTTATATACGCTTCATTATGTTCATAAAATTTTAAAGTGGCCGCTGAAGTATTACAAGCACGTTTTAACACCGTTGCCGTTTGAAGAAACCGAAAAAAGAGCCGATAAAAATGTTCTGCAAAGAATAAAATCGTCATTGCAAAATTTAGAAATAAACGGGCCGAATACAACGATAGGTGTTTTGCCAGATGGCACTATGTTTAATGTGATTGACTCAAAAAAATTAAGACCGACTGTAGTATGCAAAGACGGTGATATTGTTGTTATGACCTCGGAAGTAACAGGTGCAAATGAAATATTGCCGAATAGAGATATATCAAAAGATATATATACAAATGAAAGAGAACTTGTTGTTGTGGATAATGATTTAAATATACAAAGGATAGCTCAATGACGACAGTAAATATAAACAGCATATCTAAAGATGATTTGCCTTGGATTATAGAGTATGCAAGCGAGAAGTGCCAGTTATGCGGAAGGTGTGTTGCAGCGTGTTCATTTGGTGCCATAAAAGTTGATGTACAAAAAAGAAAGAAAGTTCAGGCTATTTCAAACGAAGAAGGTTTTCAAATTGATGAAGACCAAAAGGCAATACCTGTTATAAGACAGGTAATTGACGCAAATAATTTTTGCAGAGGCTGTGGAATTTGCACCAAAGTTTGTCCGAATAATGCAATAAATGTAACGAGAAATAAAACAGAAATTTTTGGAACAAGGTATCGGGCAAAAACGGCACAATCGGTAAAAAGAGGCGGAAGAAGCAATCTGCATACCGAAGGAAGAACGCTTGAT
Organism: Candidatus Gastranaerophilales bacterium; assembly: GCA_905235825.1. Taxonomy (GTDB): domain Bacteria; phylum Cyanobacteriota; class Vampirovibrionia; order Gastranaerophilales; family Gastranaerophilaceae; genus Avigastranaerophilus. The sequence goes on along the minus strand of CAJONH010000256.1, from coordinate 8,036 downwards.
AAAATAAAAGTCGGCAGAATTTCGCAAATGACTGACCCTTCCTTAGATGCACTCCGTCATACTTTTGATTTAAGAACAAATCTGGGTAGAGTCGTAAGTGCTGATAATCTTGATTTTGATATAGTAGACGGTGAGCTGCAGGAAAAGAAAAATAAAAATTTGCCCGTAAATACATCAATTTATCCTATTATGTTTTCTGATATGTCAATAGGTGCATTATCTCCAAGAATGTGGGAAGCAATAGCAATAGCTACGGCTTACCTTAATGAGGTAAAACATATTCCGATAAGAATGTCAACAGGTGAAGGCGGAATTCCCGATAAACTTTTAAGGTCAAAATATTTAAAATATATGATTTTACAAATAGCATCGGGGCATTTTGGCTGGAACAGAATAATAAATTCAATGCCGTATATGCAGGAAAATCCTGCCGGAATTTTAATAAAAATCGGACAAGGTGCAAAACCGGGCGACGGCGGGTTATTAATGGCGGAAAAAAATGTTAAGCTGATACAGGAAATACGAGGAGTACCTAAAGCCGATTTACTTTCTCCGCCTAATCATCAGGGACTTTATTCCATTGAAGAAAGCGTTCAAAAAATGTTTTTATCGATGAACTGTGCTTTCAGGTTTAAAGTACCTGTTGCAATTAAAGTTGCGGCATCGTCAACGAGCGTAAGTGTTTATAATAATTTGCTTCGTGACCCGTATAATATAGTCGGCGGTTTTTTTATTGACGGTTTGCAGGGCGGAACCGGGGCAGCTCACGAGATTTCTTTAAACCATACGGGACATCCCATTGTTTCCAAATTAAGAGATTGTTATTTAGCTGCTGTTCATCAGGGGAAACAAGGACAAATTCCCATATTTGCAGGCGGCGGAATAGGAATGAACGGTAATCTTGCGGCAGATACATTTAAAATGATTTGTTTAGGTGCATCAGGTGTATTTATAGGGAAATTAATACTTCAAATTGCAGGATGTGTAGGTAATGATTTCGGTAAATGCAACGGTTGTAACACAGGAAAATGCCCTGTTGGAATTACGACTCAAAATCCAAAACTGATGCAAAGACTCGATGTTGATAGAGTAGCTGAGAATATTGTTAATTATATTTGTGCTGCCGATATAGAGTTGAAAAAACTTCTTGCCCCCGTTGGTAATTCAACTCTGCCGATTGGAAGGTCTGATGCTCTTGTGTGCGTTGATAAAAATGTTGCAGAGAGGTTAAATATACAATATGCTTGTTGAATTTTGCGTAGAGTGGAGCGATAGCGAACTCGAAGTAACAAAAAATCCGCTGAAGCACAAAAAGATGAAATCGGCATTTTGTTCATCTTTTTAAAGCGGAAGCAAGGATTTTAAGGAAGCAATAATTCAATACAATAAAGAGAAAATTATGAAAAAAACAATAAATACTATCGAAAACGATAAAAGAACATCTACTCAAGATTTAATGTGTCAAATATGGCAGGCAATTGATGAGGGTTATACCGATTTTGAAATAAATGCCTGCGGTCAGCATAATATAGGCGGAAGCGTTTGGGCTAAAGAAGGAAGTGACCTGAATTTTTATGTAACAAATCCGGGGCAAAGAGTCGGCTCAATGGGGGCAAAAGGCACAAATATATATGTTGAAGGCTCTGCTCCTGCCGATACGGGCTGGCTTAATTCCGGTGCTAAAATTGTTGTTAACGGAGACAGCGGTGATACAACAGGGCATTGTGCAGCTTCGGGTAAAATTTATATAGCAGGAAATGTCGGAACCCGAAGCGGTGCTTTGATGAAAAAAGACCCGAAATTTGCCGCACCGGAACTCTGGGTATTAAAGTCGGCAGGTTCATTTTCTTTTGAATTTATGGGCGGCGGAACTGCTGTTGTATGCGGTTTAAATTGTGAAAATATGCCTTCCGTATTAGGGGAACGTTCATGCGTAGGCATGGTCGGCGGTATAGTTTATGTTCGAGGCAGCATTAAAAATCTCTCTGATGATGTTTTTATTTTGGATTTGGATGAAAATGATATTGAGTTTTTAACAAACGGACTTGAAACATTTTTGGCTGAAATAAAACGGGAAGATTGCTTTAAAATATTAACGGATTTTTCTCAATGGCATAAAATAGTAGCTAAGACTTACGAAGAACGTCAAAAACATGAATGTATTTCTTTAAAAACGTTCAGAGTAAATAAATGGTTTGAAGAAATCGGCGGTTCAATATTTTCAGATTTAATTACTGATGATTTTAAATCCTATGATTTGGTTCAAACAGGTAATTCCAGATTAAGAAAGCCAAAATGGAAAAATTATGCATATTCTGCACCTTGCGAGTATAATTGTCCCATAAAAATTCCCACACAAAAAAGATTTTCGCTTTTAAGAGCAGGAAAAATGAAAGAAGCTCTTGAATTGGTTTTGGAATACAGTCCGTTTCCTGCAAGTGTATGCGGTCAGGTATGCCCTAATTTATGTTTAAATAATTGTTCACGAGGTACTTTTGATAATCCGCTGGATGTTAAAATGCTCGGTTCTCTTTCTAAAGATATAAAAATCAAACCGTTTGAAATAACAAAAAAGCAAAAGATTGCTGTAATCGGTGCAGGTGCTGCAGGGATTTCAACCGCTTGGCAATTGGCAAGAAACGGTTATAAAGTTGAAATATTTGAACAGGATAAAAAAATCGGCGGCAAATTATCACAAGTAATTCCGGAAGAAAGACTGCATAAAGAAATTTTGGAAACCGAACTTGAAAGATTTAAAAATATCGGTGTTAAAATACATACTTCAACAAAAATAACCCCAAAATTATTTAATGATATAGAAAAAGATTTTGATGCCGTTATTATCGCAATAGGAGGACATAATCCCGTTGTAATTCCGTTTGAAGGTTATGAAAGACTTATAAAAGGATTAAATTTTCTAAAAGACTGTAAGAACGGTAAAAAGTATAATTTAGGTAAAAAAGTTGTGGTAATAGGTGCAGGTAATGCTGCTATGGATGTTATAACGGAAGTTTATAAGCAGGGTGGAATTGAAGACGTTACTGCAATTGATATTCAAGAACCGAGTGCATTTGAAAAAGAAATAAAAGCTGCAGAAAAACTCGGTGCAAAAATAATGTATCCTTGTTTTACTCAAAAAATAACCGAAAAAGGTGTATATTTAAAAGACGGAAGATTTTTAGAGGCTGACAGCGTAATTATATCAGTCGGCGACAGACCTATATTTGATTTTTTAAATAAAGAATATTTGGATGAAAAATCAAGAGTTCAGATAAATGAATTTATGCAGACCCATAACAGTAAAGTTTTTGCGATAGGAGATGCAATAAAGCCCGGATTATTCACAAATGCGATAGCATCAGGGAAAAAGGCGGCAGAAAATGTAATTAAATTTTTAAATAATGAGTCTTTAACCCCTGTAAAAGAAAAAGATTTAATACCGTCAAAAAGAATAAAATCAGAGTATTATGAGTGCTACAATTCAAATTGCGATAATGAACAAAACAGATGTATGTCTTGCGGTTATTGCAGAGATTGCGGGCTTTGCAGACAAAGCTGTCCGAATAATGCAATTACAAGGATAGAACATCAAGAAAACGGCAGATTTGAATATATATCCGATGATAATAAATGTATAGGCTGCGGTATTTGTGCCGGACTTTGCCCTTGCGGTATCTGGGAATTGGAAGAGAATAATTGATTTTACTCAAATGACTCAATTTGTTTAAATTCATTTTCTAAAAAATCTAAGAATAATGATCTAAACTTAATTTTATTTGATTTGTTATTTTTTAATGCTACTTTTAATATATCTAAATTGAAATTTTCAATTGGGAAATCACCTTTTTTATAATTAGGAATAATTTTTTCTTTAAATAAAGGTTCATAAACAGTTTTAGTCATAGGAATATTAAAATGATTTTGTTTAATACATTCATTTTCCCAAATTTTAATTATAGAATCATCTAAATGAAGTACTAACATATCTTCAAAATTATTAATATTAAATAAAAAATCAGGAATACCCTTTGGTTTATTTTTATAATTTATATCATTATTTTGTTCATTTCTTATATATGTATCTTTATCTTGCCATATTATAATTCTATTTTTGGGATTTTTCTTTTTTTCTTTTTTATATCTGTTTTCCACATTTTTATATGTTCCTCCACCTGATACTTTTGGAACAAAATTTAAGTTTATATTTTCTTCTCTAAAGAGTCTGTTTAATTCCTGTATATAGCTTTCTTCTGATGGTCCTTCACATACAATAATTATTGTCTTATTTAAATACATTACATCTCCTATATATACGCATGAGGAATACCTGAAAATTCGCCAATTAAATATCTTTTTCTAAAATCAACAACATTTTTTAAATCTTTGAAATCAGATAATTTTATTAGTTTTGAACCATTTTCTTTTGTTTTAGTTACAATGCCGACTTCGGATTTTCTAATTAAATCATCTTCTAATAAATCACTGCAATGAGAAGTAAAAATTAATTGTGCATTCTTTTTATTATATCTTTTATCTTTAAACAATTTAACAATTTGAATTAATAATAGAGGATGTAGGGATAAGTCAATTTCATCAACAAATAATACACCACCTTTTTCAAGAGAAGTAAGCGATATTGCTATAAGTGATAATAATATTTGTGTACCTAATGATTCTTCTTGAATTTTAAATTTTTTGATTTGATTGTTTGTATCTTTATGAAAAGCATAAAATTGATTATAATTTATAGTTTTTGATTGGTCATCTATCCCTACTAAATTCTCTAGTGCTTGATAATCATATTCAAGCAGAGGAACTTTTTTTAATTCATATTCAATATTTTCTATATCTATATCAAATTTTTTTATTAATTTTACAATTTTTTGAAGTGCAAGCTGTTCATCTTCTAGTAATGAAGATAGTTGTTTTAAAGAATAATAAGATGAATTTATCCTGTTATCTTTTAATATATCGATATTATTAAGTAAGTAATCGCAAAATAATGAAATTTCACTACTTAAATTGGCATATCCTTTATATAATTTTATTAAAAAAGTTGAAACTTGCTGCTGTTGTGCATTCTTGCATTCTACATCATAAATTTCGGATAACTTTTCTTTATTATATAAAATACTTTTTTCATATATTGTTTTTAAATTTTGATTTTCGCATAATATTAGCGTTTTACCGTTACATACCAATTCTTCTTTTACTATAGTTAAATCATTATACGAAATTGAATATTTATAATGTTTATTATTCAATATAATATCTGTTACAAATTCTGTATCATTGTATTTAGGATTAAGTTTATTTGGTTTATATAAATTATAGTTTATACCATTTTTTACTAAAGTAATAAATACATTCATTGCCTCTATAATATTGGATTTACCGGAAGCATTAGCTCCAAATATTGAAAACACAGGCGAAATCTTATATTGATGTTCTTTAAAGAAGATATGCGTATCAAAATTTCTATATCCATTAGGTGTACCTTCTCCGAACTGCATTGATAACAATAAATTTAATATAGATTTGTAATTTCTTATAGAAAAAGATAAAATCATTCTAACCTCTTTCTTTATATAATATCATAAATTTTAATATATTACATCAAACAAACAAAAAAATTGTTTATTTGTATAAAAAATAATTTTAAATTTTTAATTTTTCATATTTTTTATTGCATATTCAATACACTGGACAATAAATTCATTTCTACTAATATCTGCTTTTAATGATTCATCATCTATTATTTTTAAAATATCACTATCTATTCTTATGCTAATAACACTCTTTTCTTGTTTTATTGGCTTAAATTCATTTGTCATAATATTACCTGCTTTTATTGTATTGAATTTAAGTTATTAAATATATATTCAATAATAGAATATTTATTGTATTCTATTATCGAATACTTTATGGTATAATTTTTATGAAGGAGTATTTTCATGTACAAAAAAACTTTAATGATAGATTTAGACGGAGTTTTAAACAATTACATAAAATATGAAGAAAACTTTATTCCTGAAATAAAAGAAGGTGCAAAAGAATTTTTAGAGAAACTATATAAATCAAGTAAATATGAACTTGTACTTTTTACAACAAGGGATAAAAAATTAAGTGAGGATTGGCTCAAAGATAATAAAATAAGTCAATATTTTAAAGAAATAACGAATATAAAAAAAACTGCATCAATTTATTTAGACGATAGAGCCTTAAAATTTAATGGTGATTTTAAAGAAACACTTGAAGAAATTAAAAATTTTGCTGTACACTGGAAAAAATAAATTTAAAACAAAATACAGCTTCTTAAACCGAGTGCAAAAGCATTTTTTTCTACTCCATAAGGCTTTTCTTTTCCTTTAAAATTTTTTCACCTTTTACAAGTAACTAAATTTAAAGATAATTATTTATTGCATATTTAAATACATTTCAACTTCTAATGGTCTTACATAAGTTCTAAATGTATCGCATTATTTTTTTTGCCGTTATAAATTCATTACAAGGATAGAACATCAAGAAAACGGCAGATTTGAATATATATCCGATGATAATAAATGTATAGGCTGCGGCATTTGTGCAGGTCTATGTCCCTTGCGGTATCTGGGAATCAGAAGATAATAAATAGATTTAGTAATTTAATTCCGATATAAAAATAGCACAATAATAAGCAGCGGGTGCAGAAAAAATAAAAGCATCTACTCTGTCTAAAATTCCTCCGTAACTACAAAATAACGTACTGCTGTGCCTGATATTCAAATCTCTTTTTATTGCAGAAATTGATAAATCTCCGATTTGAGCCGCAAAAGAAACACAAATGCCAAATAACAAGACTTGCCATAATTTGAATTTTAAAAGAGGGATAAACAGACATGAAATAAGACACGTAAAAAATAAATTTGCGATTGAACCGAGTACTGTTTTATTCGGACTTATATCAGGTGCAAGCCGGACTATTTTATACATCGGACCTATTTGGGAAGCACTAAAATCTCCTGCCATAACCGCAAATATATAGACTAACAAAATTTCTACGTTATTTTCCGGAAGCAAATAAGCAATTTTAATTATATATAAAGTACAAAAAGTAAGCATAAATGCAGTAATAGTGGAAAATGTCGTCAATAAATAAGGTTTTTTATTTGTAACAACAGTAATAAAAAAGGATAAAAATATTCCAAAAACTAAAACAGGCATAACAAACGAATGCTTATTATAAATAAAACAATATGTACAGATAAATGATATTATTTCAGGAATGAATTTATGCGGATATATCTGTTTTTGAACAAACATTTTTCGATATTCCCGCATTGTCAAAATGATAAAGATTAAAGAAACTATTAAAAGTGCGACAGGCGAATATATCAATGCCCATATAATAATCGAAAGTATTAAAAAACCTAAAATATATATCAATATATCATATCTCACATCGGCTATTGTAACATAAATATGCTGCAATATAAAGGCATGACATTATTAGAGAGTATTAATTAAGTAATGTTTTGTAAATTGAAAATAAAAATTATTTTTTTATACGTGGCTGTTTATCATCGTATAAAATCTCAAAATTGTTATTTTTTATTTTAAATTCCGAAAAATTTATATCCGAAAAAAGTATAGCAGGAAAACCTTTATAAGAAGTTATACATTTTCCATTATACATAACGGCACTTGAAGCGGAGTTAAGGTCTATTTTATAATCACAACCCGTTTGATTGCAAATAAATATTGGAGTATTCGGAATTAAAGAAGAAAATTCGCTCCATAATTTTTGGGGGTCTGTTCCGTATAAAGGCGACCACGCAGCAGGAACAATTATTGCATCAGCTCCAAGTTCTTTCATTATTATTGCATTTTCTTTATAAAATATATCAATACAGATTAAAATACCTGTTTTAATTCCGTCTAAATTAAATATCCGGTTTTGTATTCCGTTAGAAGCCCAGGATTCCGTAGACCCATGAATATTTTTTTTATCATATCTGCCGATAATTTTACCTGAAGGATTAATTATAATGCAGCTG
>CAJONH010000255.1 GCA_905235825.1 Candidatus Gastranaerophilales bacterium | reverse complement strand
TTGGTTGACTAAAGTCAACCCTGCTGCTGTTATAAAGATTCTTCACCCCTGAATTGACATCGGGTTCAGAATGACTCAGCGTATTAATGTCTGTAATTGTTTCGTCATACTGAGTTAAACAACTATTTTGTGCCGAAGTATCTTTTTTATTAGGATTATTACTTTTTAATACCCCCTTACCCCTGCTGTCGCAGGTACTTTCCCCGCAAGGGGGACAGATGTGTCCGCAGTCTGTTTCCTTATCGTCAGGTATCACCTGCAAAACAGGTTTTAAATATTTTGACCCGATTTTTTCCGCTACATAATCTCTTACCGCAACTTTATCCGTACACATTCTTTTTAAATCTGTAGCATCATACAATTTCAGCCATTGAATTTTTTGATTGAATGTCTTACATCTTTTCTTATCAATAATCCACGATTTATTTTTAAAATTATACTTCAACGGCAGTTTCTCACCCGTCTTCATATAAAACAGCTTCGCCAAATACTTCGGATACTCGCTTTCGTCCAAATTTTTGAGAAAATAGTAATCATAAGGCGGATTGCCCACTTTATTTTTTTTAAATAAAATCATTTTATAGCCAAAATTTACGTAGTCTTATTTTTCCACACAAAAAACAACGGCATAATTAGCCATTTTTGTGATATAATTCAACAGTCTGGAAGTTAAATTATATTAACATAACAATTATTATACAAAACATATAATTTGTCAAATAAAATTATATGAAACATATAAAATATTTGTTAAATAAAACAGGGAGCTTTATTTCTTTGAGAGAAAGGTTAAAACAAATTCGTATAACATTAGGTTATAATCAGAAAGAAATAGCAGAAAAACTCGGATATGAATTAACAACATACAGAAGTTTTGAATATAAGTCAAAAAATTTGCCGGTTGAGTTTTTATCCGCATTAATTTGTACATTTTCCGTAAACATTAATTGGCTTTTAACCGGTAACGGAGATATGTTTATCAATACAAAAGAAAATATTTCATCCAAAATTATAACATTGAATGAAAATAGGGATAATAAAAATTTATTTTTTTCAATTGAAGAAATCAAGACGCTGAATAATATTATAAAGAAAATTAATGACATGATTTAAAATTTAATTCGCTCTGGGGTGAGCTAAATTATAGGATTGTTTCAGCCGTTCGGTTGATACGTGGGTATATATTTGAGTATTGCTGATACTGCTGTGCCCTAAGAGTTCTTGAACAACTCTTAAATCAGCACCGTGTTCGAGAAGTTTGGTTGCAAAGCTGTGTCTGAATACGTGCGGAGTTACGTGTTTAGGCAGCTCTATTTTACTCATAACTTCGTTAATTGCGAGTCGTACGCTTTGAGTTTGAAGCCTATATCCCGTTTTATTTATAAATACGGGAGCATTTGGCTTTGGATTTTCTTCTCTGCAAATTAAATATCTTGCTGTTCTAATATAATTTTGCAAAAACTCTTTTGCTCTCTCTGATATTAGAACAATTCTTTCTTTTGCACCTTTTCCGAAAACCTTTATTTCATTTTCTTCTAAATTAAGATTTTCAAAATTTAAGTTGCTTAGCTCTGAAACACGCATGCCTGTTGCGTATAGAAGTTCTAAAATTGCTCTGTTTCTGTATCCCGCAGGAGTATCTATTTTTATACCGTTCAAAATTTTATCTATTTCCTGCTCTGTTAGAAATTCAGGCAGAGTTTTTGCCTTTTTCGGGGAATGAACACCTGATGCAGGATTAGTTTCAACAATTTTTTCTCTGTATAAAAAACGGTAAAAGGTTCTTAATGATGCTATTTTTCTTGCCGTAGTAGTTTTTGTATAATTAAATTGCCGAATATAAACAAGATAATCACTAATAATAGAATATGTAACATCTTGTATATTTCTTTCATTCAGCCAGATAATAAAACTTAAAATATCTGAAACATAAGCTCTTACGGTATGAGTTGAGAAATTTCTTTCTATTTCTATATATAATTTAAATTCCTGTAAATATCTTTTTGAAAGCTCATTCATATAGGGATTGTAAACAAATTTAAGCAAAAAATCAAGGAAATTGCAGTAATATGCATTGAACAATAACAGGTACTTGAAAGAGTTTTTGTTTGTAATAGAATGAAAATAAGGTATGAATTTGCGGTAGGCATGTCGCATTTTTAGTCTGAGCAAAAATGATAGAAAAGGAGAAAACTATGCCTAAAATGAAAACTCATCGCAGCGGTGCAAAAAGATATAAAATTACCGCAGGCGGCAAAATTTTAAGAAGAAAAGCCGGTAAAGGTCACTTATTACAACATAAATCGGGTTCAAGAAAAAGAAAACTTTCTTCTATGATAGAAATATCTTCTACTCATAAGAAACTAATTTTGAAAGAACTTCCTTATGCGAAGTGTTCGGGTTAGTCAAGAACGTAAGTTGAAAAAGAAGAAAGGAAATTGAACAATGAGAGTTAAACGTGGTAATGTTTTAAGAAAAAGACATAAAAAAATATTAAAATTAGCGAAAGGCTTTAAAGGAGCAAGAAGCAGAATATTTAAGGTTGCTAATACAGCTGTAATGAAAAAACTTAAATATCAATACAGAGATAGACGTAATCTTAAAAGAAACATGAGAAGACTTTGGATTGTAAGAATTAATGCTGCCGTTAGACAATACGGTTTAAGTTATTCTAAATTTATGAATGCACTTAAAAAATCCAATATTACAGTTAACAGAAAAATGCTGGCAGATTTAGCTGTTAACGAACCTGAAGCATTTTCTGTTATTATTGATTCTGTAAAATAATTTGAATGAAAACACTATAAAATAAAACCGGATTAAATATCCGGTTTTATTTTATAGTATGTATTTATGCTTTAATATAAAGATTTCTAACAGAAGTTTGAATGTTGAATTCAACGATTTTATTGGATACGCTTAAGGAAATAAACAGGTATAAAATAAATTAAATCCCCAGTAAATTTTTAGCGAATAATTCGGCTTCTTCGTTTATTTCACCTGCGGCAAGTAATGCAATTGCTTTTACCCTATTTTCATTTTCAAGTGTATATACGCTTACTTGAGTTGTTTCAGATTGAACTTTTTTTACGTAAAAATGTTTATTTGCCTTTGCTGCGATAATAGGCTGATGAGTTATAAGTATTATCTGATGTGTTTTTGCTAAATTCATAATTGCATCTGCTACTGATTGAGATGCTTTACCTGATATTCCCGTATCTATTTCATCAAAAATGACTGTATTTGTATTATCTGCTTTTGCAAAAACGGTTTTTAACGCAAGCATTACTCTTGATATTTCACCGCCTGATGCTGTTTTTGCAATAGGGCGAGGTTCATCGGAAACATTTGTTGCAATTAGAAATTCGACTCTATCTGTTCCGGCTTCATTCATATTGCAAGGTGTAACGGCTATTTCAAACCTTGCTTTTGGCAGTTCAAGTTTTTCCAGTTCTATTGTTACCGCTTTAGATAATACACTTGCTAATTCTTTTCTTGCTTCCGATATAACAGATGAGAGTTCTTCCAATTCTTTTGATAAATTTTTTATTTCATTTTCTAATCTTATTACATCATCCTGTGAACATTCTATTTTATTAAGTTCTTCCGATAATTTTTCATAAGTACTTAGTACAGCTTCAAGACTTCCCCCGTATTTACGCTTCATTTTATCCAAAAGACTTAATCTTTCTCCTATAAAATCCATTCTTTCATTGTCGTTTTCTTTTGAGTCGGAATAATCACGAAGCTGAGAAGCAAGTTCTTTCAATGTTTCATACGCATTTATAAAATCTTCTTCAATCGGAGCTACACTTTCATCCATTGATGATAATTTAGATATATTTGCTTTTACGTTACTAAGTGCATCCAAAATATTTTCATCTTCACCGTATAGAGCGGAATATGACGAATAAGAAAGTTCTTTTAGCCGCTGTGCATTAGCAAGAATATCAAGCTCTTTTTCAAGTGTTTCATATTCATTTATATCTTCAATAGCTGCATTTTCAATTTCCTGTACTTGAAATTTTATTAATTCTTCCTGCTGTTGGATTGTATTAACTCGATTTAATGCAATTTCCAACTCTTTTTGCAAATTCTGAAATTTTAAAAACTTATCTTTAAAAAGTTTTACATTATCTTTATGCGGTTTTAATGCAAAATTATCGAGAAGTACAATATGATTTTTTTGCTGTACATAATTATAACTCTGATGCTGGGTATGAATATCAAGTATCAGTTCACGAAGCTCTCGAATAAAATCGGAACTGACTTGAACTCCGTTTATTCTAAATCGGCTTTGAGTTTGCTGAATTTCTCTCGAAACTGTTATTACCGTTCCTTCTGCATCAATGCCATTCTCTTTCAAAATTGAAAAATTAAAATTATTACCAAGTTCAATTTCAAGTTCTATATATGCTCTGTCACAACCTGTTTTAATTACGTCTTTATTTGCTTTTGCACCGAGAGCTGTATCAATTGCACCTATTATAATACTTTTTCCCGCACCTGTTTCCCCCGTGAAAACATTATAGCCCTTATCAAATTCAAGAGTTATTTCATCAATTAAAATATAATTTTTAACCGAAATTGATTTAATCATACTAGCCTTGCCACGATAGTCCCCAGTGAAGTTTTTCTTTTAAAACCGAATAAAATGAATTTTTTTGAAGATTTAAAAGTAATAATTTTGCACTATATTTGCTTTTTACAACGTCAACTGCTTGATTTTGTTCTAAATCAAATGTATTCTGCCCATCTGCCGATATTTTCATTAATGGTTTGTTTTGACTTGATGTAATATTAATAACTTCAGTTGACGGAACGACAATCGGTCTTGCACTCATTGTATGAGGACAAATCGGTACAATAACAATTGCATCAAGAGTAGGAAATAATACCGGACCTCCTGCTGAAAGATTATATGCCGTTGAACCTGTCGGTGTTGAAATAATTATACCGTCAGCAAGATAATCACATACCGTATGGTCATTTATATGGACATACATTCTTGATGTTCTTGAAAAACCGTCGCCTTTAACAACTATATCATTTAATGCAAGCATCTGCTGATTTATAGCGGCAAGCAGCATTCTGTTTTCAAGCCTGAATTGACCTTGTAATATATAATCAACAGACTCTCTGATTTGTGCTGCTTTTGATTGTGATAAAAAACCAAGCCTTCCTAAATTAATGCCGAATATCGGTACATCATAAGGAGCAAAAAATCTTGCAGATTTTAATATTGTTCCGTCACCGCCTAATACAACGGCAAATGTTATATCTGTGCGAAATTCTTCCGTAGTTAATACTTTCGCATTTATATCTTTCAAATTCATAACATTAGCAGTTTCTATTGCTGAATTATATGCTTTAATGTCATCTTTATTATAAAATATACCGACATTGGTTATATCAATTTTTTCGCCTGTTTCTGATTCGATAATTTTAGCCATATTACTCCCTACCCTTGTTTATAAGCCATCAATAACCCGTCAGGTAAATCAAGTACCTGTGATTGATACTCTGCATTGTTTGATATAGTTTTTATAAACGGTTCAACTTTTTTTGCGTGAGATATTACATTATCGGCAAGTATAATTCCTCCTTTTTTTACAAGGGGATGAAATGCCTGAAATAAACTTAAATATTCACCTTTATTTGCATCCATAAATACAAAATCAAACTGCTCATTTTGAAGTTCATTATGAATAACATCAATCGCCTGACCGATTTTGAATGAAACATAATTTGATAATCCGCATTTTTCAATATATTCACGGGCAAGACACTGTCTTTTTTCCCAAAATTCTATAGTTGTGAGATGTCCTTCCGTATATTGAAGGGCATCAGCTATCCACAAAGCAGAATAACCGTTTGAAGTACCAAGTTCCAATACATTTTTTATTTTAGCTGATTTTATCAGCATGCTTATAAAATTTCCGGTTTGATGAGATATATTCCAAAATTCATCAGCCGTTATTTCCAATTTTTCTAATGTTGCAACTGTATTACTGTTCATTGTTTCTTTCTAATATTGTAATAGTATTGACATAATCGCTTATTGGTATGGTTTGCAATGCTTTTGCTTGTGTCATATCATAAACAACATATTTTAAATCAGCCATATTTGTTATAACGGCTATATCCGACTCCGGAACAGGTGTAAATGTTCTTGAAAATCCTTCCGTAGGCAGTTTTGAACTTGTTACAGAACTGTTTTGAATATCATAGTTATAAACAGTATTATCACCTGCACACAAAACAAATAAATCAGAACCGTGTTTGTACATATCTACAGGCTTAGCACCTGTTTTAATATCTTTTATGCTTGTAGCATAGGACTTTAATCCCGTTAAATCATCCTGTTCCGGTACACTCATACCCGTGAATATATCGGAAGCTACATTTTCATTTGCAGTTTGCTGCATTTCCAATTGTTTTATTTTTGCCTGTTTTTTATCTTTTTTTGTTTTTGCAGATTTATTATCCATATATAAGTCAAAAGTTACGACTCTTAGTTTGGGTTCTGTTCTTGCTATTAAATAGACAATTCCGTTTTCCAATATAATTTTCGATGTATTAGGATAATTTGTTATTAATTTATTTGAATAATCATTATCAAGCTCCAATACAAATATATTAGAGGTTGAAATGTCAATATAAGCTATTTTATTTCCGTCAGGTGAAACCGAAAGTTTTTTCGGAGCACCTGCAAGTTGTATTTTTTCAACAACTCTTAATGTTTTTAAATCAATAACGGTAAGTGACTCATCTTCAACACTTGATATATATGCTTTTTCACGTTTGTCGTCAACAATAATTTCTTCCGGATTTGCCGTTAAATCAATATGTTTTGACACAAATTCTCCTGCAACATCAATTACATCGATATTTTTGGCTCCTTTTGTAGCGGCAAGCAAGTACTTCCCGTTTAATATCGGTTTTACATCTCTCATAACACCCGATGTTTTTAACGAATACAAGGGTTCTGATACAGTTG
>CAJONH010000254.1 GCA_905235825.1 Candidatus Gastranaerophilales bacterium | reverse complement strand
TGTTTTGCATCTTTTCTTATCAATAATCCACGATTTATTTTTAAAATCATACTTCAACGGCAGTTTCTCTCCTGTATTCATATAAAACAATTTAGCTAAGTAACGGGGATACTCCTTTTCATCTAAGTTTTTGAGAAAGTAATAATCCCACGGCGGATTGTCTATTCTATTTTTTTTGAAAAAATTAAATATATTCTTCATTGTTTCACATCCATAATTGAGTCATAACAAATCAATGAATCATTTTTATTCAATTATATATGAATACAATTATATGTCAATATTTTTTAAAATACATTTATGAATAAAAAAGATTTTTTTAAATTAATCGGAAAAAATATACAAAATGAACGAAAGAAAAAAGGAATGACTCAGGAAACTTTTGCTGAGCTTATGAATGTTAGCTGGAGTTACGTTTCTAAAATGGAAGCAGGAATTTTAAATCTTTCAATCGGAAAAATTTATGATTTATCCAAATACCTGGAAATTGATATAAGTTCTCTTTTAAAAATTAAGTAGATTAAGTGACATTTTATAACAAATATTTTAAACATCTGATAAAATAGTACATTTGTATGATATAATCTAAATGTGAAAGCATCGGAATATTCATAAATGAATTGCAGTTTAAAAAAAGAAAATATAAAATTATTTGTCAGTGATTTTGACGGTGTTTTTACTGACGGCAAGTTAACCGTATATTCTGATGGTTCTACTTCTAAAAAACTTGATTATAAAGATATTATGGCAATAGCAAATCTTTTGAAAGCTGATATACGTGTTGCTGTTATTTCAGGTGAAACATCAAAAGCTATTGATACATTAAAAGAAAAATTTCCGTCAATTGAAATATTTCAAAACATTAGAAATAAAATGGAAATACTTCAATCTTTACTTGATAAATACGGTTTATCAAAAGAAAATGTAATTTATGTCGGTGATGATATTAATGATATCAAATGTCTTGAATTTGTATCTGCGGCTTTTACTGTTAATAATGCACATAAGAAGGTAAAAGAACTAAAAAATATAAATATAACAATTCAAAACGGCGGCGAAGGTGCGATAAGGGAAATTGCGGATTTGTTAATATGATTGAATTTATAAAAAAAATATATAAACAAATAATGCAATTTGACTGTTATACAAACAAGTATCTTAAAATAAGCAATAATATTGAGCTTCCTTATGTGGCATATACAAATTGGGGTATGCATTTAGCCGATAACAAAGATTTTGACAGTGCAATAGAAAAATTGGAAACAGCCATGCTGATGTATGGTCAAAATCCAAAGCCTTGCATTAGTTTAGGTGTTATTTATGCTAAATTAAAAAACTATGATAAAGCTGCCGAAGTTTTAAATGAAGCAATAAGACGAGATTCTCAAAATGCTTATGCATATTCTGTTCTAAGCAGTATTTATGTTGCCGTTGATAAATTTGAAGAAGCGGAAGAAGCTCTGAAAAAAGGTTTAAAACTTGCTCCCACAGAAGCTGAACTTTATTTGAACTACGGTATTTTTTACGCAAAAACACAAAAAAAATTAAAAGCTATTGACATGTTTAAAAAGTCAAAATTCTATAACCCATCAAATTTACATACTTTATTTCTTTTAGGGGTTATGTATTATGAAACCGATAAAATTTTAGAAGCATTCAATGAATTTAAACAAATAGAAAAAGTTAATCCGCAATATAAAAAGCTGAATTATTATATTGCTTTATGCTATCAAAAAGAAAGAAATTATCCTGCCGTTATTGAATATGCATTACGAGCTCTTGAAGATGAGTCTGATAACCCTGCAATATACGTACTTTTATCTCATACATATTTAAATTTGGATAAAAAAGATGAAGCCATTAATATATATAACAGGGGAGAAGAAAGAAATATAACGGATTTTGAATTTTTTCTTTCCGAAGGAATTGTTTATACGAAATATAACGACCTTGAAAAGGCAAAACAGTGTATAAAAAAAGCATTATCACTTGAAGATGCCAATTCTGATGCCTTATACAGGCTTGGTGTTTGTTTTAGAAAAG
>CAJONH010000253.1 GCA_905235825.1 Candidatus Gastranaerophilales bacterium | reverse complement strand
GAATTGATAACATAAAAAATGTTCAAAATTTTGCTTTTTCCAATTTTATGAGTCATTTAAGAGGAAATGAAACTCTAAATAAAATTACAGTTAAAGATTTTATAAAATATATGCCCAAAATAAAACATTTTGAAAAATACGGGCATTTATGCCAAAGCCGGTGCGGAACAGAATGCAGATATTGCTATAAGTGTGCTGAAAAAATTCAAAAAAAATTTGAAAGAAGGCAGAAAATACAAGAAAAAATGAGTATTTCCCAATGTCGGATAAATTAAAAAATTCTTACAAAATAAAATTTCAACTATATTTACGTAGTAAAATTTTTGCGGAATTGTAAAATTCCGCTTTTTTTATATAATAGAAAAAAAGGCAGATGTTATGAAAATATTAATTTTAAACGGGCCGAATTTAAATTTATTAGGCTCTCGTGAACCGGATAAATACGGAAAAGATACATTAAAAGATATTGAAAATTTTTTAAGAAAAGAAGCTGAAAAATTAAATGTAGAAATAATTTTTGAACAGAGCAACATTGAAGGCGAACTTGTTACTAAAATTCAACAGGCAAAAGGTATCTGTGACGGAATAGTTATAAATCCTGCGGCATATACTCATACAAGTATTGCACTTCGAGATTCACTTCTTGCAGTGGATATTCCTGCTGTTGAAATACACCTTTCCAATATACATAAACGTGAAGAATTTAGACATGTTTCAATGACCGCACCTGCCTGCATAGGTCAAATTACCGGTTTTGGAAAGAACAGTTATAAGCTCGGATTAATTGCTTTATATGATTATTTACTTCAAAATCAAAAATGATTTTAATTTTCTTCCCTCATTAGCATAATCGGACATTATATGCAGACTTTCACAATCCAGTGACGTAGAACCCCCGCCATCAAATGCCATAGCTTTTTCAACATTCCATAAACGTGCAATATCACTAAGTTCTCTTAATGTTAACGGTGCTTCTTTCGTAGCTATAAAAATATATACTTTATTCTTTTTTATTCCTATTGCTGTTCTTGCAAAATGATGCAGGCTGGATGCCGATTCACTTTTTAATTCACCGTCTTTTACAAGTACAAAAAATTCTTCTTCAAGTCTTAAATCAGGATACAGCATAGGACCTGCCTGTATAGAATGAATAAGCCTTAATCCTTCTTCTATCGGAGAATTATGAGATGTTATATCAAATATAGTTTTCCCTTTTTCATCTTCTAAAATTCTAAACTCACTGCGATTTAAAATTTTATCGAGATACGGCTGTAAATTTCGGTTTTCCATTAAATTTTCATTTTCAGTCGGGTCAAGAACCGTTTTTCCATCTATAACTACATAAGAAACGGTTTTTTTATTCTTAGGGTCAAAAAAACCGGCATTTATAACAAGTTTCGCATCGGTTGAATCATATACATCAAAATTATGTTCAAGCCCGTCAACATAAGCCGGCATTAGCTTGTAACCTGATTTATCAGTATTAATTTCTATAACATAAATACCTTTTTTATATTCAATAATTTTATAAGGCTGGCGGGCAAACGCATTTAAATTCGTCAAAAACATAATAACCATAGATATAATAACTGCTATAAAATTCTTGCTCATTATAAATCCTTTATTTTCTTAATTACAATAATTAAAGCAACTGCAACAGAAGGTGCAATCATTGATGTTATCCACGGCGATAAAATAGCCTTTTCTGCAAGCAGGTCAAAAAACGGTATGGTTATATAATACCCGAAAATTATACCTACTGCGATTAACATTCCTATAAATTTTTGCTCTCTCGGTTTTGAAAATCCTAAAAGACATCCTAAAATCGCAAATAATATACACATAAACGAATGAACAAATCTTTGAATATATTTATTCAACATAAATCTGTATTCATCATCCATTTGTTCTTTTTTTAATAACTTAATATACTCACTGATTTGAGGGTTTGTAAGTTCTCTATCTCTGTGAATAGAATATTTCATTAGTTTATATGCATTATTTGAACTTATGCCTGCCAGAATATCAATATTTTCGACATCTTCACCGTTATTATTAAAAACTCCGTCTTTTGATATTAAATATTTTTTTGCCGAATTAATTGTCCATGTTTTATAGTCATATTTTACATAATCCGAAATTAATATACTGGAAAGCAAGCTGGAACCGTCTTGAGCTTCATTATAAAAATTCAGAACAACTACATCTTTAATATTGATATTATCATAATGCGGAACTATAATTATTTTTTCAATTGAGCCGTTTTGTCTTTTAACAGGAAAAACAAATTGTGCAATTCTGTCCATTCTTTTTATATCTCTTAATCTGCAAGAAGAATACGGCAGTATTTTGGAGCTTATTAAAAATGTAAACCCTGTAGCAAAAATACTTATAATAACAGCTGAAACAATAATCCTAAAAAAAGAGAAGCCACAGCTTCGCATTACAGTAATTTCAAAATCCTTACTCAATTTTTCAAAAGTGAGAATTGTTCCTAAAAGCATTCCGACAGGCATCGCTATATGTAAAACTTTAGGCAGCTCGTTTAACAATATAGAAACCGCCATTTCCACAGTATAGTCGCCGTTGATTGTCCTTTGTACCGTTTTTAACAAAATTTCAGGCATAATCCAAACAATCATAAAAATAAGTATACACCCGAAACAAGTAAGAAAAACCTGAGAAAAAATATACTTATCTAACAGTTTAACTTTCATTAGAGCGTAAAATCCTTCCCAAGGTAATGAGCTTTAGCTGTCGGATTATTAGCTATTTCATCCCTTGTTCCCTGAATTTTAATCTGTCCGTCAAAAACAAGATAGGCTCTATCCGTAATGGATAGAGTAGCCTTAGGGTTATGATCGGTTATAAGTACCCCTAATCCTCGATTGGAAAGCAATTTAATATTATCTTTAATTTCACCTATTGCAATAGGGTCAATACCGGCAAACGGTTCATCCAGAAGAATAAATTCGGGACTTGCAGCAAGTGCTCTGGCAATTTCAACTCGTCTTCTTTCACCGCCTGAAAGAGAAACTGCAGAAGTATCACGTAATTTTTTTATTTTAAATTCTTCCAGTAATTCTTCAAGTTTATCTTTTTTTTGTTTTTTATTCAGTTTATCATTTAATTCTAAAACCAAATTTATATTTTCTTCTACCGATAATTTTCTAAAAATAGAAGTTTCCTGAGGCAAATAACCTATACCATGCCTTGCACGTTTATCCATTGTCATATTTGTTAAATCAATATTATCAATATATATTTTCCCCGAATTAGGCCGAACAAGACCAACAACCATATAAAAAGTTGTAGTTTTACCGGCTCCGTTAGGCCCCAGTAAGCCGACTACCTCACCTTTATTGACTTCGATGGAAACATTATTAACAACTGTTCTCTCACTGTAAATTTTAACAAGATTTTCTGTTCTAATCTTCATATACAAATACCCTATAATATATAACTTTATAAAAAAAATACCCTTTTTTCAAGGGTATTTTTTTTTCTGATTTTATTTATAATTTTCTGCTACTAACTTTGTGCAAAGAAATTATGATTTTTTAGCTGTTTCGTTAACGGGTTTCCAATTTGCAGCCATTATTTTTTTGAAAGATTTCAAAGCCGTATCTTCAAGTTCACCGAGTTCTTCTGCTTTAACGATTAATTCTCTTAAAGGTAAAAGAGCTCTTTGGTCACGAAGTACACCTAAAGCTGCTGCTGCACCTGCTCTTACCAAATCATTTTCTTTTTCGTTTTTCATAACTTCGATTAAAGAAGGAACCGCTTTTGTATCATTTAATTTACCTAAAGAAGTTACTGCATAAATTCTAACGTTTACCCATTCATCTTTAAGCATTTTAATAACATGGTCAACTGCTTTAGCATTGCCGATTTCGCCTAAAGCTCTGGTTGCATCGCACCTAACGTTAACTTTTTCGCTTTTTAACGATTCTATTAATGAATCAGTAGCAACATCGCCGATTTCAATTAAAGCATCGGTTGCAGTAATACAAACCTGAGGATTTTCGTCATTTAATGCTTCTACAAGGGGTACAACAACTTCTTTACCGCCCAAACGTCCGAGAGCTCTTGCTGCACGAACACGAACGTCAACATTTCTATCCTCACGTAGAGATTCTATTAAAGGCATAGTTGCGGAAACTTCGCCCAATTCACCTAATGCTCTTGCTG
Source organism: Candidatus Gastranaerophilales bacterium (assembly GCA_905235825.1). GTDB lineage: Bacteria > Cyanobacteriota > Vampirovibrionia > Gastranaerophilales > Gastranaerophilaceae > Avigastranaerophilus. The sequence goes on along the minus strand of CAJONH010000253.1, from coordinate 1,802 downwards.
CATATAAGCGAACAGAACCGTTTCTGTCATTTTTAAGAATATCTATTAATGGTTCAACGGCATTAGCATCGCCCATTTCACCTAATACTCTTGCTGCATTGTACCTTACTTTTTCTGAATTGCTTGTTCTTAAATCATTTAAGAGTTCATCAAAAGATTTCTTTGCTTGTTTCTTTCTAGAGTTTACACTTATTGTCATTATTCCTCCGACAAAAATTTACTTACTTACCATCACTTATATATAAAATTTTTTAATTCAAAATTATTGCCTTAAATTTTTATATTGTTGCGTAATGTTACAATTGAGTTTAAAAATGTATCTTTTACACTTTTTCCTTCTCATGTTATTTCATTATATCATATTTTTTTTATGATTTAAACATGTATTTTCAAATTTTTTTCTCATGTTAAATGATTGTTTTTTTATATATTCGTCAAAAAGAATAACTGTCTTATTTATTTTTTAACAAAAATTTACAAAAAAAATATATTTTTGAGTTATGCTTATAATAAAGTGGTGGTTTTTATGACCTTAAAAAGCTATCTATCGGGGAAGTTATACATTTTTAATACGTTGACTCGTGCATATTCATTGCCCATATCGGTAATGTCGTGGCTTGTTCCTTTTATATATGCACTTTTCAATAAAGGAAATATTATTTACGGCATTATTTCTCTTATCGGAATTATGATTTTACATCTGGCAACCAATTTATTTGATGATATTATAGACTATTACCGTGAGTTTTCCGATATAAAAAAAGGAATAAAAGCCGATTTTAATTTCCAAAAAGGCAAATGTATCTGCATATTAGAAAAAAAACTTACTTTAAAACAGGCTTTGTTTGTTAACTTTATTCTATTTTTTATTGCTTTTATTATTTGTATATTTTTTCTCTATATTGCAGGCTGTAAACTTCTTTTTGTTGTTGTTCCCTCTGTTATACTCTGCCTTTTATATCCTGTATTAGGCTGTTTAGGTTTTGGCGAAATTATTGTCGCCGTTATATTTTCTCCTCTTATATATAGCGGAGTGTATTACGTTATGACAATGAATTTCTCTCTTGAAATTTTAATGTTATCTTTATCCACAGGCTTACTTTGTGTTGCTGTACTGTTTAATCATTCTCTTTTGGATTATAAGTATGATACCTCTAACAGAAAAATAACTCTCTGCAGTCTTTGTTCATCTGAAAAAAAAGCACTGATTGTTTTATTATTTATTGTTTTAGCTGCATACTTAAATATAATATTTTGGATTTTAAAAGGATATTTAAGTATTATATTTTTGCTTCCTGTTATAACTCTGCCATTTGCTTTAAAACTGGTTAAAGAAATGAGCATATATATAAAACAGGATAAAACTCCTGATAATGCACAAATTTTTCTTGAAAAATTTATGCTGGCACAAAACCTGCAAAAATATTTTATAATAGTATTATGTTTATCAATAATACTATCATATTGGTTTAAATTTTAATGTATATTATAGAAAAAATCATAAAAATATATTTAAATATTGTCAAAAAAGAACAATCCGTTATTACTGCCGATTTTGATGATAATTATGTATTAGAAGATGTTGTTACTTGCAGTCATAATTTTTTACCGATAGATTCAACCGGAAAAATTTTAGCTTGTTCCAAGTGCGGATTTGTTGTGACAAAAGACAGATTAAAAAATAAAGAACAATAGCTGTATTTACTTATAAATATGCAAAAAAAAAGGAACTGATAATCGGTTCCTCTGAAATCTTTTGCAATTTCTCGTGTGTTAGTAAGGTAGTAAAATAAGGTAAGTAT
>CAJONH010000252.1 GCA_905235825.1 Candidatus Gastranaerophilales bacterium | reverse complement strand
TTATGCAGAATTACAATATTATCTATGTCGTTGTATGTTCCTTCATCTGCATATAATTCCCATAATTTTTGCCCGTCTTTTGTTTCCGTAACAAGCAGATTTTCGATATTTGCTTCTTTTGATGCATAAGTATTATCTATAATTTTATGTCTAAAGGATTTCGTAATAACACTTGAGTATACAAAAGCACCGAAGCATGCCAGTGTAATTACTCCAAAAAGCACCGCATATACAATATTTCCTAAACTTTTGAATATTTTCTTTAATGCCATAACACCTAATTATCCAACAGATAAAAATAAATTTCAATTGTATGTTTATTAATTTTATCAGATAATTAAATTATGGAAGAAATAAATATTAAAGAAGAAGTTTACAAATGTTCAAAATGCGGATTATGTCAGAGTGTATGCCCTATTTTTCTTGCTGCAAAAAATGAAATGTATCTGTCAAGAGGGCGGTATAATATCTTAAATAATCATTTTAACAATGGAAAGCCGCTTTCTAAAAAATTCATAAAAGAACTTGATATTTGTCTGAATTGTAATGCCTGCAAAAATTTTTGTCCCAGTTCCATTGATTCCGCCAAAATTTTTACAATTCTAAAAAGTAAATATCAAAAGAAATTGTTTCCTTTTTGGATAAAATTCAAGTTAATTTTATTATTTCATTCAATAAAAAAATATTTTATAAAAAATAAATTATACGAGATTAATGTTAAGAAAAGCAAAATGCATGCTCCGGTAAAAATTGCGGATGTTGTTTATTTTCAAGGCTGCTTCAATAAATATATAAATCCTTCGGATAAAAATGCATCGTTAAATTTACTTAAACAAAACGGTTATAACGTAATAAAAATTTTGGGTAATTGCTGCGGCTTACCTTATTTATCAGACGGAAATTTAAAACATTTTTATAAAAATGCGGAAAAAATTATCAAATCGGTTCCAAAACAGGCTGAATATATTGTAACGTCTTGTGACAGCTGTTATCAAACACTTTATGAGATATTTAAAAATACTAAATTTAAACTGATAAGGCTTGATGATTTAATTACATCAACCAGTTATGATTATAATACCGTTTTTTATAAACCTTTTTCACTTGAAAAATACACAGGGCTGCTGCCTGTTATAAATAAAAAAGGCTCTTGTTCTTTAATGGAAAATTATTTTATGCTTAAACATCCGAAAATGGCTGAAAAATTAATTTCTTCTTTATTTTTTACAAAAGAAGAAATAGAAGGAAAAACTGTTATAACTTCTTGTAATCTTTCAAAGTGGGGGCTTTATGAAGGCTGCAAAAATAAAGGTATAAATGCTGATATAATGACAATTGCCGAGTACGGCAGCAGTACATGATTTAATTAAAGATATTGTAATAAACTGTTTGAAATTGATTTCGCATTTTCAACAGCTTTACCGATAATTTCTGTATTTTCCCAAAAATCATTTTTTATTATATATTCTTTTACGGTTTTCCTTGCAAAACTGCCTACAGCAACACCGTCGATGCTAATATCACATATTTTCGCAAATTCTGAAGTTTTTTTATTTGTACCTCCTGATAGTATCAAAGTTGAATTTATTCCTGAATTTCTTATTAATTCTGCAAAAGAAACAGTTTGTATATTTGATTTAAAATCATTTACGCTTCCCGACATAGGATTGCCGTCAGCCTGAATAATGGTATCTTCCCTTTCCGCTGTCATTTGTTTTAATAAGGATATTATTTTTTCATCCCCAAATTTTAATCTGCTCATACAAATACTTAACTGTCCTTTGAATAGTGATTTTATTTCTTGAAATGACTCTTTAATTAATCGTTCATTACTGCTTGTGCAATGAAATTCAACACAATCTATGCCTGAGTCCAAAACAGGCATGAGCATTTTTGCAGGATTTTGATATTTATTTTCACGGATAATAGCATTTTGCTTACAGTTTTTTATACATTTAGAACATCCGATACATTCCTTTTCATTAACTATAAACTTGTTAGCTTCTTTGAAAATGGCATTTCTGCCGCAGATATTAATACAAAGACCGCATTTAGTGCATTTTTGATTATTTATTACGGCTTTTGACAGGTGAATATCATCTTGTAATCCGATACTTACACACAGGGATATCTCGTTTGTCTTTCCCGCTTTTTTAATACCCGATTTAACAGCCTCTACGGATTTTATGTTTGATGAGGTATCAATCATATTAAATCCCGCCAAAGCATATATAAAGGATAATTTTTCTATTTCGGAGAAATTTTCATTTCCTGCTCCGCAGATTAGCTTTAATATTTTTTTTGTTTTTTTCATATATATAATTTTACATCTTTTTTATTATTATTATGTTTTATTAATATTACATTTACAATCAGGATTAAAGCATTTTATTAAAAAAGGCAAAAAAAAAGGAACTGATAATCGGTTCCTCTGAAATCTTTTGCAATTTCTCGTGTGTTAGTAAGGTAGTAAAATAAGGTAAGTAT
>CAJONH010000251.1 GCA_905235825.1 Candidatus Gastranaerophilales bacterium | reverse complement strand
CTCTCAAAAATTCACTCACACCTCATTTCATTCGGCTTATCGTGAATTTTTGTTCGGACGAATTAATATTCCGTGATAGAAATATTTGTTACACCGCTGTTTCTAGCCTCATCCATTAATTTAACAACCGCACCGTGTGTAGCATTATCTTGAGTCATTATTAAAAGTCCGTCAGGATTTTCCTTTGCCTGTTCCGCTATTACAGAAGCTAAACTGTCAGCAGCAATTTCAGATTCATTAAGTATATATTTATCTTCATCGGTTACAAGAACTTTTATAAGTTTAGAATCTTTTATTTCATCTTGAACTTCTATCATATTAGGAACCGCAAGATTTAAGCCCTGCTGGTCTAATAACGGTGCAATTACCATCATTATAATCAACAATACAAGAAAAATATCCGTAAGCGGAGTTATATTTATTTCATTAAATGTTTTTCTTTCACTTCGCATCTTTAAATTCCTTTATTCGTTCCAATCGTAATCAGAAGGTATATTTACCTTTTTTGAAGAAGATTGTTTTTCTTTAGTCTGCTCATTTTTCAATGAATTTCGTTCTAAATTTTTTTGTTCTTTTTTGGTTAAAGGTTCACCTGCCAGTATGAGTTTTGTATATTGAGCCTCTTGAGCAGCTTTCATTATCTTTTGAATTTCACTGCTTTTTGTTTGAGTATCGGCTTTAACAACAACTTCGGGTTTTTCTAAAGTCAATTTTAATGTTATTAACTCATCTACAAGATTATTGGCAGTAATCGGTTTTCCGTTTAAATAGTATTGCCCTTGTTTCGTTACCGAAATTTCCGCATTTTTTTGTTCAACTGCAGTTCCCGAATTAATTTCAGGTATATTGATATCGGTATCTATTGACTGAAAAGAGGGTGCTATAACCATCATAATTATCAATAAAACCAAAAATATATCCGTTAATGGTGTAATATTTATTTCTGTAAATAATGTTTTTTTGCCGTTGTCTGAAAATGCCATTTTTTCGTCCTATACTAATGCTTTTGCCTGTGCTTTTTCTTCCGAATCGGTAAAGCTCAGGAATAATAATTTAATAAGCTGGAAATCATCTTCGTATCTTTTTACGGTTGATTGGAAAAGGTTATAAAGAACAACCGCAACAATAGCAACACCAAGACCGAATGCGGTAGCTATTAAAGCTGAACCTATACCATTTGCAACAGCTGCCGATTGATTACCTTGAATTGCCAATTCTTGAAATGTATATAAAATTCTGACAACTGTTCCGAATAGACCTAAGAACGGACAAACACCGCCTACTGTACCTATTATGGTTAAATATTTTTCCAGTTTTCTTGTTGCAAGGTTTGCACTAATATCAAAAGAGCGAGAAAAACCGCCTTTTTGTTCACCAAAAATTCTTACTGCTTCTTCCGCAACTTCACCTATTACACCGCCCAGCTGAATACTTAAACTTTTTGCGGAATCAAGTCTGTTATTAACAAGTTCTGTTTTTAAAGCACGAATAAATTTAACAACATCTCTCTTGTTCTTGCTATAAAAGCAATATCTGTTTATTGCAACGGCAACCGTCAATATTGAACAAAGCAGAATCGGCAGTAATACAGGCCAGTCCATTTGTATTGATTTTAAAAGTAATTCCATAATTTATTTCCTCTTTTCTTTATTATTTTTAGTCTTGTGCCGGAGCATTCCGAAATTAATAACCGTTAATTCCGAATACGGTATAGTCAAACGTGAATTGAATATCTACCTTATCGCCTTTAAAATCGGGAGGCAGCGGTCTAAATGGAGCCGTCAGTTTAACGGCATTTATTGCCGCATCATCGGCTGCCTGCAAGCCTGACGATTTTTGAACTTTGACGTTCAACAATCTTCCGTCACGTGCGATTGAAAACAGAAGCACTACACGTTTGCTTTCGTTGCCTTTCGGAGGTTCCCAGTTCATTTTAATACGTCTTTGAAGTTCTTTCATATAAGGTCCGAAATCAGGTTCTTTTATTGCGTCAATTCCGGGTACCCCATTCGGATTTCCCGGACCGGGATTACCTACATTACCTTTTGAATTTCCGGTTCCGTTAGAAAATCTTCCGCCGCCGCCTGTTCCCGTGCCTGTGCCGCCTGCCCCCGAAGCACTTTTACCCGATGTTGTCGGAGAAAAACTTGGTGCCGGAGCAGACTTTCCGCTTCCCGAATTACCGCCCGCATTTCCTGATGATAAAGGTGCAGACGTAACAGGAGCCGCTGTAGGCTGAGTTACAGGTATAGCTGATTTTGAAGGCATTGGTATATTAAATGTTGATGACGGATTTGGTTTTGGTGCCGAAGCTGATGTTTGCGGCATAACACTCGGTTTTGGAGCAGCAGGCTTCGGAGCAGGTGCTGAAGGTTTCGGAACAGTTTGTTCCTGTTTTACATTCGGAGTGCTTTTTTGCTGCTGCTGTTTTGCAGGCTGTGTTTTTGGTGTCTGCTGTTTTGCAGGCTGCTTCTTCGGCTGTTCAACCTTCTTTGCAGGAGCAGGAGAAGACGGTTTTTTTGCTTCCGATTTTGGAGCTGACTCTTGCGGCAAGGAAACAGCACGTTTGGGATCATTTTTTCCGCCCGCTCTTGAATTTTTATCCGCTCTGTTTTTTGTATTTTTATCTATCGGCGGTGCTTCTTTTTCAACCAATACAAATTCTATATCTTTTGGCAGCATCGGCGGTTTATGAAATAAACTGAAATCTATTCCCAATAATTTCAATATATAAGAAGCCGCTATTAATAAAATTACAATCAAAGGGTGTAATACAAATGCCCAAACAAGAGCTTTTCCTAAAGAAAATTCATCATCTTCTTCTCTTATAACAGCAGGAACTTCATATTCTGAAGATGTTACACTTTTTACTTCTATTTCATTTTCATTATCATTTTTTAAGACAGACATCCCGTTATCTTCCCATTTGTTAATTATCTTATCAAAAAAACATCAATAAAACAAATAGTCAGTTTGATTAAAACTAAAGACTACTTTATGATATTAATGCCATATCCTGTAAAATGAGCATTCTGAGTTCGGAATTATCGGTATTTCTTGCTGCTGAATATGCCTTGTTTAATAAAGTCTTTGCTTTAGCTTTATTTCCGTAATCTTTCATAATTAATGCAGCTTCTCTATAATTCTTTGCTAAATTTTCATGTTCGCTTAATTTGGAATATGCCTCTGTTGAAGCACTATAGGAAGTTAATGCTTTTGCTTTTTCTCCGAGTTTATTCTGCATTTTGGCATTTTTTGCATATATTACACCTATCACCTTTTCATCCTTCGTGCTGTTTGCTGAAATAGCCGCTAATTTCATGAACATATCGGCATTATTTTTATCATAACGCCGTGCGTGAATTTCAGCTAAATCCGATAATGCTTTGCTCTGTATTTTTAAATTATCTGCTTCTCCTGCATAAGCTGCGGCAGCACTATAGTGGTCTACTGCAGGTTCAAAATTTATATAATCATCATATATTTTTCCCATAGACAGATATGCACGTGCTTTTAAATTATTATCCTCTGTTTGCAATGCAGCTATTGCATAATTATATAAAGCATCTTCGGGTTTGTTAAATTCACTGTATAGTCTGCCTTCTTCAAAGTGAATCATTGCCTGAGTCTGCTCATCGCCTATTTCTTCCGCATAATTCATCGAATTTTTAAAACTGCTTAATGCTGTTTCTTTATTTTCTGCTGCCGCATATTTTTTTGCCTGAATAAACATTCTTTTTAAACGTTCATCTTTTGGTACATATATTTCATTATGAACCTCATTCGGTTGTGATTGAATATTTTCTTCAATATGCAGAGGTTCTTCGTTTTCTGCGGGTTCTTCCGTAATTGTTTGAGGCGGAACTTCAATTTTTTCTTCAATAATTTCGGGTTCTTGTACTGAAGCAGGAATTTTTTCCTCTGCCTTTTGAACTTTAAAATCTATAGGCTGTAAAAATAAAGTATCAACCCAGTCTTCTACTACTTTAGAAGGCTTTTTCAGCGTATTTGTTATATATTCGTCCAGTATTTTTGAGGCATTTTTTAAATTCGACTGAATAATTTCTCTGTTCGGATTGCTTTTTTGAGCCTGACTTTCTACCAGACTCAAATATGAAGAAACTTCATTTTTAATATCATCGGGAGTTCCTATTGCACTTGCGGTATTTCTAAAATCCGATAAAATTTGCTCCAAGCCGATTTGCTTTTTTGTATAATCTACGGCAACTTTTTCTCCGTTAGGAAAATATGCCCCTGCTGACTGTTTATTTTGTCTTGCGGCATCCTGTTTTTCATTATCGGTATTCTTTGAAGATGCAGAACTTTTTTCTTCATCCTGTTTGGGCTGAATTTGTCTTTGATTAATATTGTAATAGGATTGTACATATCCGGGATAGATTGTATTATACAATTTTTACCGCCTCAAGCAACACTTTATCCGCATTCTACATACTTTAGTATGCATCATTTGAAAAATTTTTAAAATACACCATTTAATGTATTAATAATTTTTATACAAAAATCAATCATGAATTAAAAAAGTTTAATCTAATATTATTTTTCAGCCGTTCTAAATTTTACCTCTGATGATTTTTCATTTTTCAATGGATTTGATAATTGATTTACATATACGGTATCTTCGGAATTTTTGTTTAAATTTTTACCTGTCTTACGCATAATTGTATCGGTATAAAATTCGTCATCAAGATATTTAATTTTAATTGCGACATCATCTTCCATTTTCTTTTTACAATTTATGCCCGATGTTAATTTAAAAAGAGTATTTCCAAGTATATTTTCGGTTTTTCCCGTAAGCAAAATCCCTATAATGGAAACATATTCGGCAGCATCAATAACTCCGCCTGCCGCACCAACAACAGCTGCGGCAGGAATTCCTACGGCACCTTTTGCTATATTGGCTGCCATTGAACCTTTTAAAAATTTTCTTTTGGTTTCGCCTTGAATTTTGTATGTTTTACCGTCAGGAAGCATCATCTCCGTTATTTCAATTCTCGCTTTTGCACGTCTGTAAAATAATCTGCTTATTTCCATTTCTTTAATTTTACCTGTAAATATTGTTCCTTTGGGAATTACAACTCCAATATTATCCCTTATACTTTTGTCTGTCATAAATTGTACAATATCATCTTCATTTGAATTATTAACATCAAAATCAGATGTGATTTGAGTTTTTAAAATAAAAGGCTTATTTATTGCCAATTCATTTATTGCTCCCGCCGGCAATAATGATAAATTTAGCATAATGGCCGCAAAAATTATTGAAACCGACTTCTTTAACATAAATATTATTCTCCTTTTATCTTAATCCCTTACTTTTAAAATATCATGCATAATAAGTTTAAGCAAGAATTTACTAATTTAACGGAGTTTCGTATATGCTTTCACTTTTTTTATTTTTAATTCAATAATTAATATATGTTTATTTTTTTTAATTATTTGATATTAATTATGAAAAAGATATCATTAATAATATGATACAGAAGTTATTAGTATTATTTTATATATGTATTTCATTGTCAATTTTACCGGCTGTTACTCTGCACGGTAAGATTTCCGTAATACCGCAGGTCTTTGCGGAAGAAGCTGCCGTAGATGCCGAAACAAAAACAATGAAAATTAACAGTATAAATTTTGACAATTCCGATTCTATAATTTTTTTGGGAACTTCATTATCTGAAGAAGCTGAAATACCTAAAATCACGAAGAAAACTCTAACAGACCCCGACAGAGTATACTTCGATATTGAAAATGCCGTAATAACATTTTCGGATAGTACTTATGAACTTAAAAACAGCAGATTAAAGCAGGTAAGGATAGCTCAAAACTCGATATCACCGAATATTGTACGTGTAGTTATTCACGTTTCGGACGGATATGACTCATCCGAAATTAAAGTGCTTAATATAAAAAATAATATAATAATAAAACTTGGCAGTGAAAAACCATTGCAGCAATATTTGACACAGGTTTATAAAGAAACAAAAGAAAGCTCGATTGAATATTATGATAAAGCGGTAGTAATAGCTGAAGGTAAAAAAACGCAGGAGGCTGACGAAATATTTAACAGTATTCAAAGGGCATTTTCAGAAGACGGGCAGGAGCTTGTCCGCCCAAACATAGAACAAAAACAGGCAAGATTAAAATCAAGGTTTTTCCTCGATAGTATATCCGTTAAAAACAGCGGATTATTAATCGGCGGAATTGGTGTTATCAATATCGAAAAGCCTTTTATTCTTCAAGAACCTTCTCGTATTGTATTTGATTTGCCTAACACAATCGTATTACAGGAATTAAGAGATAAAGAAATTGCTATATCCGAAACAGCAACAGCTAAAATAGGTCAGTTTGAACCTTCTAAAGCACGCATTGTAATAAGAACCGATAAACCGGATTCTTTTAAACCGGTTTATTCAACAAATTTACAAACACTTTTAATTACTAATTCAAATGCAATTACGGGAGTATCCGTTACACCTGTCAAAACAGAACTTTCATCGTTTAAAGAACGTAAAGTCAATTCAAAAAATGATGAAATAAATATAATATTTTCTAATCCCGTTATTTATTCAATCAAAAAAGAAAATAACAGAATGAATGTTTCAATATATAACCTTATTAACTTTGATTATGAAACATTTAACTCTCTTGCCGTAAAAAATAAAACAGGCATTAAAGTTATTAAAACAGGTATTAATACCTTTATTTTCTCATTTCCTGTTGGAATAAATGATTTGGTGGATTGCTATGAAACCTTAAATGCAAGTCAATTACGCTTTGTAATAACAAGAAGTATGATTTCACAGGAAGAACCCCAAAATATAAAACGGCAAAATTCCGAAAACACAAAAATCCCAAGACCTAAAAAACAGCTAGATATATCAATATCACCATTAATTGAACATCAAAATAAAAAGAAGCAAAAACAATCTTCCAAAAATCAAAATAAGAATGAACAGGCAATTATAGATAAATTAAATGCAAAATCAATAATCCTTGACCCCGGACACGGAGGTAATGACACGGGTGCAATGAGAAACGGTATTCTGGAAAAAGATTTAACACTGCAAATAGCGTTAAAAGTAAGAGAATGCCTGAGGGAAAAAGGTTTAACAAATATCATAATGACCCGTTCCATAGATAAGACTCTCTCTCTTGATGATAGAGTGCAAATTGCAAATACAAATGATTCTTCTATTTTTATAAGTATTCACATTAATGCCAGTGTAAAATCGGAAATTCACGGTATTGAAACCCATTATTATACCGAAAACGGTTATAATCTTGCAAAATTTATGCATAAAGATTTAATGGACAAAGTTAATGCGGCAGACAGAGGATTGTTTAAGTCTAAATTTTATGTTATAACCCATACTGAAGCACCTGCGGTACTTTTGGAATTAGGATTTATTTCAAATGAACATGAAAGAAACGAGCTTGTATCGGAAGAACGTCAATTGCAGTCGGCACAAGCTATTGCAGATGGTATAATAAGATTTTTAACGGAGCATTTAAATGAACAATAGTTCGATAGGTGTATTTGATTCAGGTCTGGGCGGGTTAAGCGTATTATCAAGACTTATAAAACTTTTGCCCGATGAAAATTACATTTATTTTGGCGATACACTAAATCTTCCTTACGGAAATAAAACAAAAGAACAATTAGTAGAAATTTCTTCATCTATATTTGATTTTTTTACCTCAAAGCAAGTAAAAGCTGTTGTTATGGCTTGTAAAACAACATCTGCTACAGTCTATGATATATTAAAATCAAAATATAATTTTGAAATTTATCCTGTTGTTCAAAGTGTTGCAAAATGTATTGCCGAGAAAAATTATGCAGGAATAGGTGTTTTTGCTACTGTAGCAACAGTTAATTCACACGCATACAAAAATGAGATACAAAAATATAATAAAAATACGGTTGTATTTGAAACAGCCTGTCCTTTATGGGTTTCAATTGTTGAAAAATCACTTCAAAACGATAAAAAAAGCATTGAAGATATAAAATTGCAGCTGGATATTATGATGAAAAACAATGTTGATAAAATTATTCTCGGCTGTACACATTACCCTTATTTATTAAATATTTTATCACAATATGCCCCAAAAGATATTTTTATAGACCCCGCTGAATACTTTGCCGAATTTATAAAAAATGATTTAACGAACAAAAAATTATTAAATAACGGTGAAATTTCCGCTCCCGAATTTTATGTAAGTTCAAATCATGAACAATTTGAAAATTCATCTTCCCTTTTCTATAAGGTTAAATACGCTAAAGAAATTTCCCTTAATCCAAATTGTCATAAAATTTAAATACGCAAAAAAAAAGGAACTGATAATCGGTTCCTCTGAAATCTTTTGCAATTTCTCGTGTGTTAGTAAGGTAGTAAAATAAGGTAAGTAT
>CAJONH010000250.1 GCA_905235825.1 Candidatus Gastranaerophilales bacterium | reverse complement strand
TCGCAGGCGGAGATGTCGCTCCTACAGGCCCTTCAACCGCAATTAATGCAATGGGAGCAGGTAAAAGAGCTGCAAAAGCAATTAATGCTTATCTCGCAAGTAAATAAGTCGTCCGAACAAAAATTCACGATAAGCCGAATGAAATGAGGTGTGAGTGAATTTTTGAGAGTGGCGACTATAAAAAGTGAGCACATTGCCGGCGGGGTTGACACGGCGGCAAGTGCGAAACCAGATTAGATATTTATTATATAAATTAAAAAAGACTGCTTATAAAATGAAGCAGTCTTTTTATTCGGCATAGTAAATATAAAATTTATATTAATTTCCTTGCATAGGGAAAATACTTGCTATATAATATTTTCAGTAGATTAGATTTTTAGGGAGTTATAAATATGAATTTGGCAAATATGATGAAACAGGCACAGCAGGTACAAAAAAGACTTCAAGATGCTCAAAAGGATTTAGCAGGAACTGATGTTACCGGACAAGCAGGTAACGGAAGTGTTACTGTTGTCTGCGACGGACACGGAAAATTCAAATCAATAAAATTGTCAAAAGAAGCAATTAACCCTGAAATGCCTTCTTCTGTTGATGAAGAAACGGTTGAAATGCTTGAAGATTTAATTTCTTCCGCTATGAAACAAGCTACAAGCCAAGCAAATACATTAATGCAAAATAAAATAAAAGGTATAGTTCCTGCAGGTATAAATATTCCCGGATTATTCTAAAAATGGAATATACAAAGCCGTTAGCCCAATTAATTGAATTTTTTCAAAAATTTCCTGGAATAGGGCCTAAATCAGCTCAAAGAATGGCATTTCATTTGCTGAAAATGCCGTTATCAGAGGTACGGAGGTTTGCCGATATTTTGGTTAATGCAAAAGAAAACATACATTATTGTAATATATGTTTCAATATGTCGGCTTCCAATCCTTGTGAAATATGTACGGATGACAGACGTGACCGTTCGGTTATTTGTGTAGTAGCTGAAACAAAAGACTTAATTGCCATTGAAAAAACCCGTGAATATAAAGGAGTATACCATGTTTTGCAAGGAGTGATATCTCCATTGGACGGGATTGGTGTTGAAGATATAAGAATAAAAGAACTTTTGACAAGACTTACGGACTCTACGGTCAATGAAGTTATAATGGCATTGAGTCCTTCTGTAGAAGGAGAAGCAACCAGCATGTATATTTCCAAACTTTTAAAACCGTTTAATATCAAAATTTCAAGAATTGCTTTCGGTATTCCCATAGGTTCAGACCTTGAATTTGCGGATGAAATAACTCTTGCAAAAGCTATTGAAGGAAGAAGGACTATAAATTAAGGAGATAAAAATGAGTCAAATAACAATAAGGTCAGACAGAAAAACTGATTATGTGTTTACATATCAAGGTAAGGATGTAACACTTGAAGCAGGCAGTGTAATAAGTATTGCAAACGGATTGCAGGATGTGGTTCTGCCTACATGCAAAATGAAAATTGCTAATAATTTAATAGTTGTAAAAGAATAATATCCTTTAAATGTCTGCCGCTTTGATACGGCGAAACCGGGTTCTATTTTGTTAAAATCAATAAGGAGTCCGTCTGAATAAAATTATATATTTGTCTTCTCCATAATATATGGTTACGATAATGTAGATTATATCCGCATCAACTTTAATAAATGATTTTGGAGGAGGCATTTTTTGTGATTTTATACAAGTGGTATAAAATTTATCACTTACAGCAGATGAAAATTTTTGCCATTTTGTTTTTTTTCGTTCGGGAATATTTGCTTTATAAAAATTCAAAGGAGTCATTTCTTTTTTTGCGGCAGGAATAATAAATTTTACTTTTCCGCCCTGTTTAAAAAGAATATAGTCCTTTCCTTTCAGTTTTCTTGGTGTAATACTGTAATACCCAGGTGCTATAGTCATATCTTTAAAATATAAATAGGCTGAAGTTCTAAATAACGGATAAGGATTATATGCATATTTTAACGAATCTTCATCTTCAAACGGGTCTATATCATTATATAAAGTTGTACCTAAAGGTTCGGCATTATTGTATAAACTTTCATAATCTTCGGCAAAAACAGCTTGTACCGAAAATATAAAAACAATTAAAAATATCAATAAAGTCTTTTGCATAATTAATATCATAATATTTTTTTTTTATTTATCAAGATAATAAAAAATTTTAATTTTAATATTATGAAATATATTTCATTAAATTATCGGAAGTGAAAATGTTATTGTTTTTCCGCTTGTACTTAAATTTTGTGCGGATATACTTCCTCCGTGGGCTTCTATAACTTTTCGGCAGTTAAAAAGTTCAAGACTGAATCCTATTTTTCTGAATTTATTAGAGCAGGATATATATTCATCAAATAAATTGTCTAAAATTGCTTTATTGGATGTATAACCGTAATTCATAATTGATACAAATATATTTTCATTATCAGAAGCTATTTTTATTATTATTTTTGAATTTTCTTTACTTTCATTTGAAGCATTTATCAATAAATTTTTTATTACTTTTTCCATTTCATCTTTATCAATGTTTACTTCCGGAATTTTGGAATTTACAATCATTTCTATAACTTGTTTTTTTCTATCCAAAACATTCATAATTTTTTGACTTGTATCCTTAACCAATTTCACAATTTGATATTTTCTTTTATTTAATTCACATGCTTCAAACTCATTTTTATATTTCAAGATAAGGTTATCAGCCATATATTTCATATATTTGCAGGAATTTAAAAGTTCTTCTAAAACACTTTTTAATTCTTTATTAACATAACCGAATTTATGGTCAAGAATAAGTTCTAAAATTTGAATATTAGCCCGCATCGGATTTTTTAAATCGTGAGAAATAATATCAACAAATGTTTCTTTTTGTATTCTGTTTCTTACTTCTTGTATTACATCCTGCAATATAACAAGGTATCCTTTTAAATATCCTTTTGAATTTTTGATTTTACAAAAATGAATATCAACGGGCATTGCACCTAATTCTTTGCTGTTTGTAAGCAAGAGTTTTATATACATGTGATTTTTATCGGACGATTTAAAATTATCAAGTTTTATTCTGAAATCATCATTTAATAATTCATCAATAATATCAAAGAGAGTTAAAAATTGTTTATCGGAAACATATTCATCATTATGAAAAACTATATTAAATTTTTCATCCGTTATAATTATATCGCTGAGTGAATATTTAGCGATTTGAACTATTGTTTCTCTCATCATATCGGTATTTTTACATAAAGTATCGGATTGAAAGCTCATTCTTGCACCTTTTTTTCTATCTCTTTTAATCTAAAACATATACAAAAAATTTTTATTAGCCTAAGGAATAAACTAATGGAGTGAATTTTTAAATTATCCTTTTGCATGGTTATTTTACCGATTTTGAATATGATAATACGTTGTAAATTTTATCTGTTACACTAATGAAAGGATTTTTATGTTCACACACGAAAAAATAACCAAAGATTTATCGAGAGCAAAAAAGTTTTTTGAAAATATTGTTTCATTTACGGTCGGCCCGTTCACACTTGAAGATATGATTAAACACAGACTTGACTCTATTAATATTGTTGATGTTCGTGATTATGATGATTATATAGAAGGTCATCTTCCTTATGCAATACATTTTCCGACAAAAGAAATTGAACAGCACATGGATATGATTGAAAAATCAAAAGTAAATGTTTTATATACTTATTCGGATTCCTGTGCAAAAGCATACAATGCTGCTCTTGTACTTTTGGAAAATGATTTTCCGTGCGTGGTTTTAAGAGGCGGTTATAAAGAATGGAAAAAACATGACCTCGATATTGTTAAAACCTCATCTAATGACTAAGTTTTTTTTTAATAATAAGGAGGATGACTTTTTAGTCACCCTCTTTATTTTATCAATATATAAATTATTCAGCCAGTGCAAGTGCTATTTTATAAAAATCACGTATTCTGTTTGGATTATGCTCCAATACTTTTATAATTTCTTCTTTTAGATTTTCACTTGTATTATATTGTTTAAATTTAAATACATCTTCAAAACTTATATCTAAAATTTTAATGATTTTTTCTAAAGTAGTAAATAAAGGATAATTTCTTCCCGTAACAATGTTACTTAGTGCAGTAGGTTCAATTCCAACCATTTCGGCTAATTTTTCCTGACTTATTCCTTTTTT
>CAJONH010000249.1 GCA_905235825.1 Candidatus Gastranaerophilales bacterium | reverse complement strand
TTTTGTTTATATATTTTATCAAAATAGTTTTTATAATGAAAATATTCAGCATTTATATATTGATTTTCTTTTAGTCTTTCTTTTTGAAATTCGTTACCAATTTTAAATATTTCCGAGTTTTTAACGGCATCAACAGCTAAATATTTTTTTGGTAAAACAGCAGATTCACCTAATACTGTATAAATCAAATTATATTTATCCGTTATATATACTAATTTTTTGATTTCATATAATGCATTTTGTCTTGATGTATATTGACTTGGGAAAAAACAAATAAATAAAAGAAGAAATAGAGCAATAATCCATTTTATGAATTTATAATTATTATATAAAGAGCCAAGTAATACCAATATGCAAAATTCAAGGATATTAACATATAACAAATCCCAAAACGGACGCATAAACATATAATCTTCATTAGGGTCTATTCCGCTTGTGAATAAAGTACAAAAATTTGCAAATATATATCCCGCAAGAATTGAGAATATAAATATAAGGATATAGTTATAATTCTTTGTTTTAAATTTAAGCATTACTCCTGAAATAATCGTAATCAAAATATAAAAGACTATTTTTTTTATGAACATAATATCAATAAACTTTTGTAATGCATCAATATAATGATTTTGTAAAAATTTAACGGAATATATAAAACCGGAATTATAAGAAGCAATATCGGATAAAAATTTATTTGATATAACATAATAATGGAACAAACTGATAAAAAAAGGAATGATTAAATAAAGAATATATTTATTTTTCAGCTTATTCTTATCAAAAATAAATGTTAAAATTAAAAATATTATTAAGAATGCTAAAATCGATATATTTGCAAGTTCATTGTAGTATCCGATGATATAAGAAATAAGAATATATATACATATTAATAATTTGTTTGGTTTGTGGTTTCTATAAATAATATCGGTAAAGGCAAATATAAATATTAAGTATGGAATTAAAACAAAAAAGTATTCCGCACTTGTTGCCAAATCGTTAAATCTGAAAATAGAAGCATAAAAACTGTCTGTATGATAGAAATTAATATACAAAATTAATAAAGATAAAATAAATATAAGAGAAAAAATTTTTTTATAAATTGTTTTTTCCCTATAATCACAAGATAGGAAAAACCCTCTTGTAAACAAAAAACAGATTACCGAATACAATGAAGCCAGTAATATAGAACCAACTCCAAAACCGGAACGAAAATCATTCGGATTTTGATTGAATAATACCGGTAAAATATTGTTAATTAAGGTTTCATATATTTGTGCAGGAAGTTTCCAATGTAAATCAAACCATGGATATATATATCCGTGTATCAGAAGAACACCGTATTGATTTATTATGCAAAGCAAACATATTATAAAAATTATAATAAAAATATTGAATGATTTTATTCCCGCATTCATTTTACTGAGCCTTTATAAACGAATATCCTGTTTTAGCTTTTTCGTAATAATATCCCATGCTTTAGCATTCGGGTGTCCGTCAAAAACGGTATATTCTTCCGATTGTAAATTAACTTTAATTTTATCACTCAGGTCATATATTATAAAACCTGACTCACCAAGTTCTTTCCATCTGTCTGTATAAAAAGTATAATTATATCCGTGTCCCATATATACATCATCACGTTCACCAATTGATGAAGGATATTTAATAATTATGAATTTAATTTTCGGATATTTTTTTCTGAGTTCATTTCTAATTTCGTTAAAATAAATTTTTAATAAATCAAAATGTTTATCACAATTTTTTTCATCAGAAATATATTGGTCTATTTTTTTTCTAAATAAAGTTTTAAATAAATAAAATCTGCTTAACTGCAAGAAAGGTGCATTTTTTTCTTCAAGTTTACCGTCTTTAAATTCATAATTAAGATATACATTTTTATCTAAACCATATCTGTCCGCATAAATTCTTCTTATTTGATCCGGAATATATACATAAACAGCATATTCGGGTTGGACTTTTATATGACTGTAAAAATCATTTAGTTTTGATAGAAAAACGGTTTCTGATAAGCCAAATCCGCTTAGACCCAAATTGTATACCGGTCTGTTCGTTATTTTTGATAATTTATATCCGAATGTTTCATTATTTTTCAAATTAGCACCTTCAGCAAATGAACAGCCGAATATAACTATTGATTTTTTGCTGCTTTTTTGAGGTATTATTCTCCTTTTTAGTGTCGCAAGTTCCGATATAATATATTTTTTATAATATTCTCTAAAAGGAGATATTTTCCAGGTATAATTGTATAACAACGGCGGAGATGAATGTTCTTCCAATGTATATGATGTTCGTTGTTTTAATTTATCCTCGAAACTCTTAAAAAATGATTTATACTGAAATAACGATGAAATAAAATCAGTAAAAACAAACAAAATAGATATAATTAATAAATTAAAAATTATTTTAAAAAATATACTTTTTTTTTTATCTTGATTATTATTGTCCATACTATCAATATCTCCTTTTATTAAATCGGAAAATCCTTTAATAAATTTTCGATTATAATATCCCATGCTTTTGTATTTGGATGTTCGTCAGGAATTTTATATTCTTCACTGTCTAAATTTTCTTTTAATTTATTTTTTAAATCATACACTATAAATCTTTCATCTTCAAGTTCTTTCCATCTGTTTGTAAAATAAATATAATCATAGGGACTATTTACCTTATGAAAAAATTTAACGAACATAAAAATAATGAATTATTTCAGTGTTAAAACATCAAGAGATGTAATACTTCGTTTAAAATCCTCAAGTGACATTGTATATTTTCTTGAATTTCCCACAGTTCTGTCATTAGAATCAATTATAGTAACTTCTTTATCCGTTATATGAACAACAGAAACTTCATGCGGGCCGAAAGTTTTTTCTCCGGGGTATGAAACATTAATTCCGATTGTTACGATATTTTCGTCGAGTTTACCGTCTTTTGCATCCTGAATTATTCTTTGAATAAGTTCTTCTTTTTGTTTATCATCATAACTTGCATTAGCAGTCTGCATAAATCCGCTTAGCGTTGTGTATTGTTGTTGATTAGTATTATTTCCGGCAGGTTCCGGCAAAGGAGTTTCAACGGTTATATTTCTTTTTACTTTTGCTCTATGAGTTGTATTATCTAAAATCAGACCAACTTTATCTGTATTATAGTCGGGTTTCCACCAATAATCAGGTTTACTGCCGGTTATAAGAAATTTGACTTCGGAACCAAAACCGCCGTCAATAGGGTCATCAGGATTTATATAACCTTCTAAACCCGAATAATTATTTGTTTCGTAGGGGTTAATATTATTTTCTTCAACGGTTGATTTAACATCATGCCTGTATTTATTAAAAGCAAGTTCATATAAAAGTATATCCTGATCGCCAATGGAAAAAGCGTTTGTATTTGCGTTTGCCGCATCAAGTTCAGCTTGTGAAACGGTATATGAGCCTTTTATATATACTTTATCAGGTTCTAAATTATTTTTTAAACTTTCAGCTGCTTTTTCCGCTCCGGGGAATTTTACGGTAAAAATTTTTTGTCCGTTTTCATCAACTGTTTCCGTTATGTTATTTCTTAAAATTTCTTGACCTTTGTCAGTTTGTGAAAATGAATTTAATGCGGCAAGTAAATAACAATCGCCTGTTTGTCCTTGATATGCTGTTGTAAATCTGTTATCAAGGCGAAAATCATTTTCTTGAGCAACAAGTCTGTCATTTCCGTCATATTGAGAAACAGACTCTAAAGCTCCCGTATTAGCTATTTCATGTATTCTTCGTTCTTGAATATTTCCTTTTTTATCATATCTGATACCCTCATTAGGAAGCCCGTTATATGGATAACCGTCAAACATCGCATTTAAAACGTCTTCACCCCGCTGACCGTCATAGCGGGAATATAATATGTTTCCATTACGTTCTTTTTCTCTTGTTTCTACCGAAATAATATTTGATGATGAGTCACGATTGATAGTATATTCGCTTTCATATTTTTTTCCGTTATATTTTTGATTAAAAAGTACTGTTTTTAAAGTTTTTATATCCTCCTCCTGCCCTTCATATATATATTGTGCATGAGTTTCGTTGTTATTTTCTTTAGATTTATAATTACTCATAACGGTTAATTGATTACTGTTTTTATCAAACCTTCTGTTAACGGTTTCTATACCCGTAACATTTTTCCCGTCACGGTCATAATATTGTGTTAAAGTACCGTTTGCAGTTTCATTAGTTCTTGAATATAGAGTAAAATTACCTTTTTCGTTTTTAGCATAAACTTCTTCCGTATTATTGTTGTATTTTACGTAAAAATTACCATTTTCGTCATATTTTGTATTTAATACATTACTTTTGTTTTGTATATTTACAGGAAATTCATTATCTGCCGATATATTATTATTTGAATATAAGTCTTCATTTCCATTGATATCGTTCTTGCCAGATGTATTAAAAACAGAAATTGCTTCATCTTCTTCATTTTGATTTTCAGGTATAACATATTGTCTGCCGTTTAGAGAAACACTTTTTACTTCATCAGATTTATTAAAATTAATCATTCCGAAAATACCTTTTGATAATTGATATATTCGTCATTTATTCAAAAATCTTTAATGTTTTTTACAAATTTAAAATAAAAAAGACAAATTTTTCTTTTTTCATATTTTATAAACAAACGGAAGTTTATAAATTTTTAATAAAGGATGGAAAAGAATATGATTAGACGAGTAAACGGTTCTGAGCCGTATACCTCAGATAAATATGCAATAAAAAACAATAAATTGAAAACTATACAATCAAAGTCAATAAAAAAACAGGAACAGCAGCAAGATGCTTTTAAAAGGTCTGAAGAAGAAAAAAGACAAAGACAGGAAGAACTATTAAAGCGGCAAAAACAAATAGAATTACTGCAAAAAAATGCACTTCAAAAATTGATATCAGGCATTGCCGCCATGAGTATAGCGGCAGGTGCAATTTTGTATCAAACAATTCCCGATAAAGATGATAAAGAAAAAAAGTACGATTATAAACCTTTACCGTTCTCTGATACAGCCAAAACTTATTACAGTAATATTAATTTTACTGAAAATAATGCAGTTTATGTATCAAATGAAGCAAAAACATTACCTGATAGTGTTGAAGAAAATCCAATAGTGCAATCGGAAGAAATAAATCCGGCAGAAAGTCAAGAAAATGAAGCAATAGAACAAAATAATGAAACGGATAATTCAATAACGGAAGAAGTAACAGAGGAAGTTGAACCTCAGCAGGAAGAATATACATCGTATCCGCAGATATTACCTGAAGGAACGTTTAGCGGAATACTTGAAGGGAAAGAAGCGGTTGTTGAAGAATTATGCAATCAATATAATGTAGAGCCGAGATTTATTGCCGCATTAATAGGAGCTGAAACAGGCTGGGGGTCAACGGGAGTATCAGATATTAATAATCCTATGAGTTACAGAGCATCGGGAGATTTAGGCAAAGACAGCAGAGGATTTGGTATTTTTTCAACTCCGGAACTGGGGCTTGAAGCAGGTATAAGAAATATATCAGAATATACGGAAAGATACGGTATCGGTGCAATTGATATTGACCACATTGAAGAAATAGGCATAATATACTGCGGAGAAGATTATGAGAATTGGGTAAGTCTTATTCGTGGATGTTATGAAAGAGTCAGATAAAAGTTTTTATATAATTTCCAAACAAAATACGGCACAATAAATTTGTGCTAGTATTTTGTTATGTCTAAGTATAAAAAAACAGGATATTTTAATGCCATAATTGCGGCAATAAGCTACGGAACAAATCCGTTATTTTCTCTGCCCATGTATAGTCAAGGATTTGGCGTAAATTCCGTTTTATTTTACAGGTATTTTTTTGCGGTTTTAATTTATGGAATATGGCTTAAATTTGTAAAAAAAATATCTTTTAAACTTTCAATAAAAGAATTTTTTGCCGTATTTGTACTTGCAATTGCATTTTCTCTTTCTTCTTTATTTCTGTTTGATGCTTTTAATTACATAGATTCAGGTCTTGCCTGTACAATTTTATTTTCTTATCCTCTAATTGTAGCATTAATATCAAAAATATTTTTTAAAGTAAAAATGCCGTTAATACTCTGGCTGTGTTTATGTATTATAATATCGGGAATTTGTTTGCTCTATAATGGCAGCAATGAAAAACAGTTGGATTTAAAAGGAATAATACTTGTTTTAATTTCGGGATTTTGTTATGCACTGTATATGGTCGGAGTTAAACAAATTAAAATAATTAAACATATAAAAACCGATAAGTTAACATTTTATGTAATGTTATTCGGATTAAGCGTATATATATGGAACTTAAAATTTTGTACTCAATTACAGCTGATAGATAATTGGTTTATTTTTTTATGTTCCTTTCTATTGGCTTTAATACCAACTATTATATCTATTGAAACGGTTAATACGGCGGTTAAACTCATAGGTGCAACTCCAACAGCAGTATTAGGAGCTCTTGAACCATTAACAGCACTTTTCTTCGGTGTTATTATATTTGGTGAAACATTAACACTAAAGATAATATTTGGTGTTATTTTAATCTTATCAGGCATAATAATACTGGTAACGGGAACAAGAAAGAAAAACACTCATGCTTAAAAAAATTATTATAAATATTTTCGTTTTTATTGCTTGTTTATTTATAACCGACTGCTTTGTCTATATTTTAAACTATGAATATAATTATTTTCATAATCCGTTTCAATATAATTTTGGACAATATAAAAAACAATTTGACAATATAAAAGATTTTTTTAACGGTGAGGATAATAGATTACCCGATGGTTTACAATATAAAAATAAATCAAAACACAGTATAATTGTTTTTGGTTGTTCTTTTGCATTTGGGCAATATTTACAGCCTTCGCAAACTTTATCCGCAAAACTTTCAAAACTTTTAAAAATGCCCGTATATAACAGAGCCGTCCCTGGCGGCGGACTTCAACAAATGTATAAACAAAGTTTATCTGAGGATTTTTATAAAGATGTTTCTTCCTCGGATATTGTAATTTACGTTATGATTAATGATCATTACAGAAGAATGTTTGGACTTCCGTTTTCAATTTATGACGATGCTGTTTATTTACAATATAAAATAGACAGCCGTGGAGAATTTGTCATAAATGATAATAAGTTTGTAAATTTTTATAAGTCTTTGTATATATATCGATTTATAATGTCAAAACTGGTATATTCTTATATAAAAAATGAAAATAATGCAGAATATTTGACTGATATAGTTTTAAAATATTTTGTGAAAACACGGGATAATCTTGAAAAACACTTTAACAGGAAAATAAAATTCTATATTATTTGTTATGAAGATGTTCTTTTTCAAAACTTATTAACAAATAAATTGAAAAAAAATAATTTTAAAGTTATTTTGAGTAACGAATTAACAAAGGTAGATCTGAACAGTGAAAGATATAAAAATCAGGAAAATATGCACCCGAAAGAAAGTGCTTGGGATTTACTCACACCTTTAATAGCTGAAAAATTATCGTTCGATTGAATTAAGAACTTTTTTCATATCATTAATATATTGTTTTTGTTTTGATTTGTCAGTAACTTTGTTTATAACATATAGAGCATTTTCAAGACTTTTTAATGATACGTTTTTAACTGTTGTTTCCAATAAATTTGTTAAAGAAATTATAATATTATTTTGAATATTATTCGTAATTTTATCTTTGAAAACAGTTTTTAAATCAGGTAATATGTTTTCTGAATTTTTAAAATTTAATGATGAGATTTTAAATTTTTCTGCAGCAGGTAAAGCATGTTTCTTAAATTTTCTTGCCAGTTTTCGGAACGGTCGTCTTATTACTGCAATCGAATGTTTAGATGAAAATTCCATATTTTGAATCATTGTAGAATGTTCATCAAAAAATTTTTCTGCCGCATCTTTAAATGACCTGCTGATACCTGAAACATCGGGAAGCTGTATTTTGGGCGAAATTGAAACTGCAAAATCACTGATTTTATTATAATTTTTAAGCGGATTATTTATATCATAATACCATAGAGAAAGTCCTTCATCCTGATTAAAATTATCAGGCTTCTTTATAATTTTTCCGTTCAATTTTTCATCATATTCAAATATTCCTTCGTGTGTAGTTAAAAGAATATTATTTAAAGTATTTAATGGCGAGTTATTTTCAAGTACTTTTAAAGGTATCGGCTCAATAAGATATGTTTCTCCGATTTTATCACCGAACATACCGCACCAATCGTTCATAACCGCATAATTTTTAATAAAAGAATAATTTAATGAAGTATCGCAATTAAATAATTGCAATAAATGTCTGCACCCCGGAGCATTATAAGTATATGTTTCAAGTTTGACAGGCTTTTTATTTTTTGCGGTCAGAGAATATGCTCTTGCTGCTGCTAATTGAGCTAAGGCTCCGCCCAGTGAATGTCCCGTTAAAATTATTTTTGATTTCGTATTTTGTTCACTTATACATTTGTATAGTTCCCACGCATCTTCAAATTGTCTGTCAACTATCCCTGTTATAAGATTTATATCAGTTAAAATATCTTTTCCCCAGTTAACAATATCAAAAGCATTTTCGCCAAAGTCCGTTCTTTCGGTTCCTCTGTACGCAATTACAATATCTTTATTTTTTATATTTTCATATACGTTTGCACTAAAACCGCTGGTTTCATTCTTATAACTGAAATACTTTTTATTATCTTTTTTACTCAAAATTGCATCGGGTATTATTTTAAGTGCAGTACTTTTAATATTAAATTCTTTTAATTTAAATTTGTTAAGTTTAAGATGAAGCTCACCGCCATAAGCAATATGAGATAATTCCAAATATTCTTTATTAATTTTTATTTTTTTAAAGAAGAATAAATCAAACATAATTTAATATTACAATAACTATACTAAATATTTAATATTATATTTTTTTTCCGAATTACTTTGAAATGAAGCAAAATTTTTATCGGGAATAAAATATTCGCCTGTTTCTGCAATTGAAAAACTGCTTTTATTAGCTTCAGGCATGGTCATTTCATCGAAAGCGGTAAAAACAGAGCTATCTGATTTTTGTGAAGCCGATTTTGTAATATAAGCAAATAGCGGTTCAACAGCATTTGAATATTTTATATTTCCGTGAGCATCTTCAATAAGCGTATACTGACCCGATTCCGCTGATTCAAAAGGTCTGAAATGATGAGAAGTTTGGGCGCAAGAAATAACTTCTCCCGTTGAATTATTTTGAAGCACATAAAATTCTTTATTTGGAAAAGAATCATAACGTGCTTTTTCAAAATCTCGTTTTATACATCCCGTTTGTTTACTGAAAAAAACATCTTTTTGGTCTGATATATTTTCAGGATCAAGTTTATATAAAGTTGCACTTCTTTGAGTATTTGAACTGTTTTCTTTTACGTTACATGTCATTAATGCCTGTTTACCAAATGATTGATTATAATTTAATGCCGGTATATTCATTTTACACTCCTAATTTCCAATTAGTATAAATCTTGTGAAATTTTTTTTTGTCAATGGAATTTTAATGAAACGTTATAAATATAATACAGCCATGTTGACTTTGCATTATAATTGTAGTATTTATAGAGTGAATGGCGAGTGACTTGTTTGTGCTGAATAAGTTTCGTCAGAGATTTGTAAGAAATAACTATATTTACAAATTTTGCAAAGAATTGACCGAGCGGCGAATGGAGGCGAAGCGAAGTCAGTTTTATAAAAGGTAAACGGATTAACAATAATAATAATCCAATCATTTAAAAGGAGAAAACATGCCAACAATAGCACAGTTAGTACGTAAAGAACGTCAAAGAACAACTGATAAGACTAAATCGCCGGCGTTAACCAACTGTCCTCAAAGACGTGGTGTTTGTACAAGGGTTTATACAACAACCCCTAAAAAACCTAATTCGGCTTTGAGAAAAGTAGCCAGAGTAAGGTTAACAAACGGATTTGAAGTTACTTCATATATTCCCGGTATCGGACATAATTTACAAGAACACTCTGTTGTATTAATCAGAGGCGGCAGGGTTAAAGA
>CAJONH010000248.1 GCA_905235825.1 Candidatus Gastranaerophilales bacterium | reverse complement strand
CTGTTTGAGCGAATGCGAGTTATGCCGTTCGGAGTTGAAATTAACAAAATAGGTATGAAGAATCCCGATTAGAAGATTTTTTCTTGAGTAAAATTACTTTGTGCTAAAGCAACCGGGAACACACCTGCATAGCAGGTGGTTTTTTTCATTTCATTCCCCAATAAAACAAAGGAATAAAATTTTTTATTCCTTTGTTTTTAACTCTATAAAAAACGCAGTTTGTAGGGGCTGTCTAAAGAAATTTTAGGTGTGAGTGAAGGAATATTTACGTAAAAAATTATAAATTTAATCCAACTTGAACTGTTTTTGATAATTTTCAACTCCTTCAATTTTTTCCTGTTCTTCTTTAATCAAAACAAAGTTTTCCAAAACAAGAACGTCTAAATCGGTATACATGAAACATTTATATGCATTTTCGGGAGTATTTACTATTGGTTCGCCTCTGATATTAAATGACGTATTAACAATAACCGAACAATCCGTTAATCTTTTAAACTCGTTTATTATATTCCAGTATCTCGGATTAACCTCTTTTGAAACAGTTTGAATGCGGGCTGAATAATTAACATGAGTAACCGCAGGAATTTTAGAACGGCATGCTTTTAATTTATTAATTCCTTTATATTTTTTTTCTTCCTCTGTTAATTCAATTTTTATACTGTCCGAAATTGGTTGTGTTAATAGCATATAAGGAGATTTTTTATCTTTTTTTATATCAAAGAACTTTTCAACATCTTCTTCTAAACAGCTTGGGGCAAAAGGTCTGAAGGATTCTCTTTTTTTAATTGCCAAATTTAAATTTTTTTGCATATTACGATTTCTTGAATCAGCTAAAATGCTTCTGTTTCCTAATGCTCTTGGGCCATATTCCATTCTGCCGGCAAAATGTCCGATACTCATTCCTTTTGCAAGATATCTTGCTATTATCTTTGTAACAACTTCTTCGCTGTTATATTTTTTATATTTAGCATTATATTTGTCTAAAACTGCCATTATTTCTTCATCAGAATACTTTGGACCCAAAAGACTTCCTTTTTGTGAATCAGGAGCATTTACAATTCTTTTATTGTCCAATGCCTGATAATAAACGGCAAGAGCAGCACCTAATGCACCTCCTGCATCACCCGATGCAGGCTGAATCCAAATATTATCAAATTTACCGTTTTTTAATATGTTTCCGTTTGATACACAATTTAATGCACATCCGCCTGCAAGGCACAGATTATGCAAACCTGTTTTTTTATGTACATAATCAGCTATTTTTAGAATAATTTCTTCCGTTACCGCTTGTATGCTGGCTGCTATATCCATGTCATACTGACTTAAACGGCTTTCAGGTTTTCTCGGCGGTCTTCCGAATAAATCGGCAAATTTTTTGGTATACATATAATCAGTGTTGCAATATCCAAAATATTCCATATTAAGTCTAAATGAACCGTCTTCTTTTACATCAATCATTTTTTCCAAAATTAAATTTTTATATATAGGTTCTCCATAAGGAGCTAACCCCATTACTTTATATTCTCCGGAATTAACTTTGAAACCTAAAAATCCGGTAAACGCACTATATAGTAAACCTATAGAATGCGGAAATTCAATTTTTTGCTTTATTTCTATTTTGTTTCCTCTGCCGTATCCCCACGTTGTTGTATCCCATTCTCCAACACCGTCTAAACATATAATTGCAGCTTCTTTAAAAGGTGAAGGATAAAATGCACTTGCACAATGGGCTTCATGATGAGTTGTAAAATAAATAGGACAATTCAGCTCTTTTTCAAAATGTTTATCTATTTGTTTTGGAATAAATAATTTTTTATTAAGCCAAACAGGCATGGCATTTATAAAACTTTTTAATCCAAAAGGTATGTAAGCCATTGAAGTTTCTAAAATTCTTTCAAATTTCAAAAAAGGTTTTTCATAATAAACAACTCCATCCAGCTGATTAGGAACTATTCCTGCTTCTTTTAAACAATAAGCAATTGCATTAACGGGGAAATTACTGTCATGTTTAATTCTTGTAAAACGTTCCTCTTGAGCTGCAGCAATTATTTCTCCGTCTTTTACGAGTGCTGCCGCACTGTCATGATAATATGCACTTATTCCCAGTAAATATGTCATTTTTCACCTAAAATTGATATTCATAATCAGTATTTTGAGTTATATTATCAATCCAATAACTTCTTATTTCTGCTTTTTTTAATCGGAGTCTGTCACGTCCCGTCAGCTTCATTAAAATTCCGGTAGGTAAAACCGCAATAATCCATACAAAAAAAAGTATAATTTTAGATATGCAATTTCCTATAAAAGCACCTATTTTAGCAAATATATCGTGTATTGCTTCTCCTATGGAAGGTATAACATAACTTAAAATAGCAATACCTAAAAATATCAGCATTACTTTTTCACAATAATTCTGAGGAATAAACCTGCAAATAATAAATGGAATTATTGTAAATGCAATTACTATTTTGTAATTATTACCAATATTCATCTGCCACCTATATAATTGTATAAATAAAAGGAGATACGGGAGATGTTCCCACTGCAATCAAGAAAATTAAAAGTATTAAAAAAACAATTACCGGAAAAATCCAATATGCCTTTTGTTTCCACATAAATAAACAAATTTCCGACAAAAAATTCTTTCTTTTTATTTTTTGTTTTTGCTGTCCTTGTTCTTGTGTATTATCATCAGCTGACATATTTATTCTCCCTTTTTTATTATTTCTAAAAGCCTTTGAGCTTCTTCATGCTCCGGAAAAATTTCCAATACGGGTTTTAAATGTTTTAATGCAGCAGCATAATCTTTCTGTCTGCATTTACAATCAGCCATTGCAAGCATTACGGTGATACTTCCGGGAGCTGCCGCACTTATGACTTTATACAAATTATACGCTTTATCATACAAACCTGATTCTAAATATACTTTTGCAAGCATATTTGCTATTTCGGTTCCGGGTGAAGCCGTATAAACCGATTCTAACAATTGTTGTGCCGTACCGTAATCTTTTTCCATCATGAGTACTTGTGCTAACTGATACATTACTTCTAAATCCGAGGGATATTTCACAAACAAGTCAAATAATATTTTTCTTGCTTTTTTAGGCATATTCATTGCAATATAATTTTTCGAAACAGCTAAATACATGTACGGGGGGATATTTTCTTGTTTTAATAATTTATTGTATGCTTTTTTTGCCTTATCAAAATCAGCCATTAAATTGTAATAATTTGCTATTTCAAAAAGTACAAATATATCATTTGGTGCTACTTTTTGTGCTTTTTTGAAATATTCTTCCGCTAAATCAAATAAATTTCTTGAAGTATATATAATTGCTAAATCTTTATATGCAAAAGTGTATTTTGGATTGATTTTAATAATTTCTTTTAATAATTCTTCGGCTTTATCAGTATCTTCGGTTTTTGCACATATTACGGCATATTCATACATAATATCGGTATCAGTATAACCAAGTGCTAAAATATCCGCATATAAAACTTTTGCGGCTTCATTCCTTCCGAGTCTGGAATATAATGATGCCAGATGCAGCTTTAACTGCAGTGAATTAAGATTAAAAGTTAACAGTTGTTCAATTATGGTTGATGCGGTATAAATATCATTTGCTCCGTCAAAACAGCAAGCCAAATTATATTTATAATTATCATTATCGGGATATAATTCTGTCAGTTTGGAATATAACTCAACTCCTTGTTGGAAATAGCCTGCCTTATATGCAGATAGAGCATAAGCATTTAAACAGGAGTCCATATTATGTTCATAAGCCTGCTTAAGATACTCATAAGCCTGTTTATATTCTTCTAATGAATAATATACAAGACCCATATTATATAATGTTTGAGCATCATCAGGATTATATTGAAGTGATTTTTGATAACATTCAATTGCAGTTGTAAGTTTACCATCCGCAAAATATGCTATTCCGAGTTTTGTAATATATTTGGGATTATTAGGCTCAATGGCAACAGCTTTTTCCAAATATTCAACAGCCAAATCAAAACCTGAATTTTCCATTGCAGCCGCTGCCAAAACATCATATATTTGAACATCTTCACTGTTGGTATTGAGAATTTTATTTCCAAGTTCAAATACTTCGTCATATTTTTTTAGTTTTAAACATACAACAGCAAGTGTTTTGTAGGCATCAATATATTCGGGGCGAAGTCTGATAACCTCTCTTAAAAGATTTTCAGCATTCTCAAATTGATTTTTTTCAACATATATACTTGCAGCATAAAAAAGGGAGAGTGCATCTTCAGGATTAATTTTTATAATAAAATTAAAATTGTTTAATGCTTCATCATAACATCCTAAATTTATATTACACAAACCTAATAATTTGTGCATTTCCGTGCTTTGAGGTATTTGCATCAATTCATTTTGAATTAATGCTTTTGCATCCGAATATTTTTTTTTGTCAACCAATTCTATTATTTCTTGTTCACTCATTTTAAACAACCAATCTCACAATAGAATTATAACTAAATTTAAAATAAAGTACAAGAAATCATATAATGAAAAATAGATTGACAGAAATATTTTAATCTTTATTTCATATTATAAGAATGCGGAAAAATCACCTAAATTCTGTTAATTATGGCTTTTTTCCCGTTATTTTATGCCATTTTGCAAATGGTTAAACTTGAATCTCCGGTGCTGTAGGTGTTTGATTTTACCTGATCAGAGGAATTACCTTCAATTGTAGTAATAACTCCGTTTTTATTTGATTTAACTATACCTATATGGTGATCACCAAAAATAACAGCATCACCCGGTTTTGCTTTGCTTGCACTAACGGTTGCATGTGCATTTTGAGCCGCATTTAATATATCAGGACAATACCATTTATTACCTACATTCTTATACCAGCCTGGCAATTTCCCGCCGGCTACATGTTCAACTACATATTGAACAAAGGCAGCACACCACGGAGTTGCAGATGAACTTCCGCCTACAAATTTATCGGCACTGCCGTCTGCTTCATTACATCCTAAAAATTTCTTTGCATAGTTTACAATGCTATTTCCCAAACCGCTTCCGCCGCTTCCACCGTTAAAAACATCAAAAATAGACTTAGATGTTGATTCCGGTCCATCTAATTTCTTTTCAACCTGCGTTTTTAAATATTGAGCAAATTTACTGTCTTCCCCAACACTTGCAATAGTCATAAATTTTATCCTTCGTATTATTCCCCTATATTAATAAAGTTTTTTTAAATAAGAATATTTACTATTTTAATTTCATGTTTTAATTTTTTATTAATATATTGTAACAAAATAAAAAGGAGAAATAGAAATTCCTCCGAAGAAATACGAAAAAAGGATAAAATTTAAATTTTGTTTTCAACCATATATGACTGTGGTTTTGAAGTTTATTTGATTTGTTTTATATTTTATTTATTTTTTAAGATTGAATTAAATAATTATTGTTTGTTATTTTTT
>CAJONH010000247.1 GCA_905235825.1 Candidatus Gastranaerophilales bacterium | reverse complement strand
GAGAACAACTAACTATCTATTTTTTACATCTCTTACTCTTTTATTATCGGTTGATTAAATTCAAACCTTTAATTTTTAGATATAAAAAGTATATATTTTTGTAATATATCTTAATCTTTTAGGGGTTAAATACGCACAAACATTGAGTTTTTTAATTTAGATTTGTTATTTAAAATTTCTTTACAAAATAAAGAAAAAAGAAAGAATATGTAGTTACTTTGTATATATTTTACATAAGATTATATAATGTTTTCAATTTAATAATTTTTTCAAACGAAATATCTATTGAATTTTCACTGATATGATTACATCTTACAGCTTTTTCCAAATTATCAATCAGTTCAATAATTTCCTTTGTTGTATCACGAAAAATGAACATGTTTACACCGGCGTTAATTGCTTTTATGCAGGCTTCAATTCTTGTATAATTTTTAATTCCGTTCATTTCCATATCATCAGTGATAACAATGCCGGAAAAACCGATTTCATTTATAAGAAGTTCTTTAATTATTTTTTCTGATACCGAAGCAGGTGTATTTGAATCATCAAGTTTTGGATATAAAACATGTGCTGCCATTATAGCGGGGCAGCCGAATTTTATGGCTTCAATAAACGGTTTTATATGATTTTCTTTTAATTCTTCATTTGATAAATCGATAACAGGGAGTGTTTTGTGTGAATCGGTACTTGCACCGCCATGACCGGGGAAATGTTTTCCGACGGTTATTATTCTATGTTTTTCATATTCTTTTAAAACAACTTTTGCAGCTTTTATAACATCTTCTGTTTTATTTGAAAATGCACGCTCTCCGATAATCGGATTTTTTATATTTGTATTAACATCCAAAACGGGAGCGAAATTCATATTTATTCCGTAGCTTTTTAATTCTGCTGCAATTTGCCCTGTTTGTTCTTCAAGATATTTAAGTCCTTTTTCAAAGGCATGCTTTGCACTTAAATATTTTTTACCGCCGTGAATATTTTCGGTTCTTTCAACCCTTCCGCCTTCCTGGTCAATACTAAAAAACATAGGTATTAATGCTTCTTTTTTTATTTCTGAAATAAGATTTTTAAATTGATTTTTTGTTTTAATATTTCGAGTAAAAAATATAACACCGCCAAGACCTGATTTTACAAGATTAATAAAATTATTATCGGGAAGTGTTCCGTCAAATCCGGTAATAAACATTTGTGATATTTTTTGTTTAAGATTTAAATTATTTAATTGCATGATTATCTCTTTATTTTATATATACGAAATTCACAAGGTTCAAGTTTATCTATTTTTATAGTTTTGACATTTGGAGCAGAATAGTGTTCAATAAAATCTTTTTTATCGTCTTCCCATATAAATTCGGATACGAGATTATAATCACCGGGAATTTCTATTCTTTTATTTCTTATAGCGGAATTTCTTTTTATTTTATATTCTGGAATGCCGTTTTTATCGATTGAAAGAATTTTTTCATTTGCACTAAAGAAATCAGCTGCAATAATAAGACATTCTTTTGATGTTTCTTTTGATATCATCCAGCTTACATATCCGTCTTTGTGATTGTGTATAATTTGAGCTTCACCGTCAACCGTAAGCTCATTATTTATTGCAAAACGTCTTATTGCATCAAATTTCTTATAAAAATCTTCATCGTTTGAACGAATTAAAGAAACTTCATCCTGAATTGTTGTTTCAATTCCGTCTTTTGAAAAGGATTCATCTCCGTCGCAATATAAAACAGGACGCTGTGCAAGTTTTCCGGCCGGTAAAAATTTAAATTTAAACCATTTAAAAAGAGCTTCATCTTTATCCGTCAAGCCAATAAACCTGTTAACCGTTCTAAATTCTCCGTCCTGATTATTGTATGTTTTAAGAATAGATAGCAGAGAACCGTTACGGATTGTACTGTTATAGCCCTGTAATTCTCTGTTATTTTCAATAACTTCGGCGGGAGTTTTTTCATAATCGGTTTTTGCATCATTTCCCCAAAGAATATCAAATTTCATGTCCTGATGATATTCTTTATAATATGCATTCCAAAGCCTGTATTCTGCCATAACTGCAAAGAACGGAATTTTCTTTTTTATTATTTCGTTAAATTTAGCAAGCAGAAAACGTGGTGCACGATAGCTTATGGGACGTAAATCTTTTTCACTCATTTCATCAACAACAAAATCGGTATGCGAAATTCTAAATCCGTCAAAATTATATTCCGACTGTAAATTCTGCAAATATGAAATATAAAAATTTATAACAGGCAGATTATATTCTCCGTTTTCAAGATATACAAAGTAAAACGGAGTTTCGCAGTCAGATTCCGCAAATTCCGATACATCTTCACCTTTTGAGTTATAGTGTCGGAATACGGGATAGGCTCCTCCTTCACTCATCTTTTCAAATACGGGAATACCGCTTGAACACCATGCTCCGTCCGGAATTGTCCATAATCCTTCATTTATTAGTGCTTTAATTATTTCTCCACGTTTTGTTATATCTTTATCGTGTTTTATTTTATTAAATTTTACATTTTCTATCTTTGATATAATATCCTGTACACGCCTTTGTAATTTGATTTGCTGTTCTTTTTCCGTAATAAAATTTGAAAGTTCTTTTCGTTTATTTTCTAATTCAGAAGAAAATCTTTCATAAAGAGGCATAAATTCTCGG
>CAJONH010000246.1 GCA_905235825.1 Candidatus Gastranaerophilales bacterium | reverse complement strand
TATAGTTTTTTCGATTATTGATCTTGTTTTGTGTGCTGATAATGTTTTCATGGTTTTTAGCTCCTTTTTATAGTTTTTGTTATTGCTGCAAGGTTTTTATGGTTCGATGTCAAGCAATTTGCTCACCCTTTAACCACAATACAATTGTAGCACTTTGAGTACTCGATTTCAATCGGCAAAATAGCAAAATTGAGTACTCTATTTTTGTGCATATT
Organism: Candidatus Gastranaerophilales bacterium; assembly: GCA_905235825.1. Taxonomy (GTDB): domain Bacteria; phylum Cyanobacteriota; class Vampirovibrionia; order Gastranaerophilales; family Gastranaerophilaceae; genus Avigastranaerophilus. The sequence continues at coordinate 3,022 of CAJONH010000246.1, read as the reverse complement.
TACTACACAATATATAGTGTTTTTGAAACCTATTTAAGTATATTGAACACTATATATTGTATATAAAAATGATGTTTGACTTTTTTAAAAAAACATGATAAAATATATTAAAATTTTATTGTTTGAGGTTTGAAAGATGAAAGAAAAAAAATCAACATATAATGCAGAATATCAAAAGAAGTACAACGAAAAGCGTAAAAAAATAGCTTGTAACGTTAGCAATGATATGTATGAAGATATAAAGCTGCATGTAAGTGACAAAGGATTTTCGAGTATTAATAGTTATGTGTTAGACTTGATCAAAAAAGATATGCAGCAATAGCCGGATTTTTTTGTTGTGTTGCTGCATAAAAATATATTGATCCGGGTATTGTGTTTTTTTTGGTATGAATATTATTTTTTATTGATACATAATATAATTATCTGATGCTTGCAATATATGTTGTGTATAAAAAATTTAAAATTTTTAGTATTAAATTGCTCCGCATGTATCGAACAAAAAAGCCTATTTTACGGCAAAATTATATATTTATGTTCATGTCTTGCTTATTCCGTTTTATACTCGGATCGTCAAAATTTGCACTTTGCCCAAAAGTGCAAATACCGGCAAGGGGGGATAATTTACATCATAAAAACCGCATAACAGAGCCGTTTAACGCCTATCTGTTCCATTCACACGTCAGACAAAAAATTCAACTACCTATAAAAAAAATAAGACTACACTTTTGTAGTCTTTTTCTTTTACCCATATATTAAACCTATAAATTCGCTCGTTTTACATTTCGATAAAATCTATTAACAGAGCCAATTAAGGCTCTTTTTTTTATGCTTAAAATTAATTACAAATTAATAAAAATACCTAAAAACCATAATAAAATCAATACTTTTCACGATAACAATAAAATTAATCTATAAAACACGTATAAAATCACCTTTATATTGATATAAAACTTTAATCAAAACACCTATATTATCAGCAGAACTAATATTCAAACAACATAGAAAACAATCATTTATATCGAAATCAATTATTTTTAAACAAACTTCAAACTCAAAATATTTATCTTTTACGGGCAAATTTATTTCAATTTCTTCTTTATCTCATTCCAAATAAGCACTAATTACAATTCAACGCACAAACTTAACTCTTACACCAAACTAAACAGAGAACATATGATATAGGGGCTATATTTTACATTAGCCTGTCGGCATATACGGTAATCGGTTGCTTCACAACCTCATACCGCTAACTCATTTTACTGGCGTAAAATTCGTTAGAAATATATTTTATCTCTCTTCTTCCCTCTTATAATACGATAAGAGTTTTTGTTCTTTAAGGGATAGGGGCTGAAAACCGCGTGGTTAAGCCATTCTTTTTCAATTTTGTAAGGTTTGGATAGGTTAATCACCACTGTCTTTTTAAGACGGTCAAAAAATAAAAAGCCCGTATTTAAGCCATTTCTTAAAAATTTTTGTAATTTTTCGACTTAAAAAACCTTACAGAATTATTTTTGACCTATTTAAACGGATATGAGAAGGCTAACGCCAGTGGTGCTTGCGTAGAACTGAAATCTTTTTTACAGGCGGAGAATAATAAATTAGACACACAAAAGAAAGGATGATGTTTATTTTTAAATTTGATTGTGATGTACGGATAGTTGATGAACTTATGGGGCGAGGAAAAACATCTTCAGCTATTAGGTTTATAAATGAATCTGATGAAGATGAGAAATTTTTATTTATAACTCCTTATCTAAAAGAAGTTGAAAGAATAAAAACAAACTGCCCTACTAAGAGATTTAAAGAGCCGTGCTTTCTTAAGGGCAGAAAACTAGAAGGGATTAAAGACCTAATCAATCGTGGTGAGAATATTGTTTCTACCCACGCCTTATTTCAGAAATTTGATTTAGAGGTGATTGATTTATGTAGAGCTAAGAACTATACCTTGATTATGGACGAGGTTACGGATGTTGTTGAGAAATATGAGATATCCAAAACTGACTTTGAAATGCTGAAAGAGAAGTTTGTATCAGTAGATGAAAATACAGGATTACTCTCTTGGGTTTATCCAGATGAGAATTATTGGGGTAAATTCTCAGAAGAAAAAAGACTCTGTGAACTTAATAGTCTTGCTGTGTATGGCGGCTCAATAATGATGTGGCTCTTCCCTATTGAAGTGTTCAATGCATTTAGAAAAATTATCATAATGACATATATGTTTGACGCCCAGATACAAAGATATTATTACGACTATTATAAACTTCCCTATAAATATATGTATGTTACGGGCGACAGTAGAGAAACCTATCATTTTACGGATGATGTAAACGAGCGAAGTCCTGAAAATTATGACTTTAGAAAACTGATACATATTTTAGATGATGAAAAATTAAACCTAATTGGCGATAGAGAATTTGACCTTTCTAAATCATGGTATGACAGAAATAAAAATAATGCATCTATTATACAACTGAGAAATAATATCGCAAATTTCTTCATTCACAAAAGGCAGAGCAAAACTGCAAACAACTTATGGACAACCTTTAAAGATTATAAACCTTTACTTAATGGCAATGGGTATGGGCGTGGTTATGTACCGCTTAACATGAGGGCAAGCAATAAATATGCCAATAAGAATTCGGTTGTGTATCCTGTTAACAGATATATAGACCCCGGCATCAAGAATTTCTTTTTAAGGCATAACGTTACTGTTGACGAAGACGGATATGCTCTTTCTGAAATGCTTCAGTTTATTTGGCGTTCCGCTATTCGTAACGGTGAAGAGATATGGGTTTATATTCCCAGCATTAGAATGCGAAATCTTTTAAAACAATGGATTGAAGAAAATTCACCACAAAATTAAAAACAAACAGAGAATAATATATTAGAGCCACCCACTTTACTATAAAACAAATAAAAATATAAAAAGGAGATGAGTTTTAATTTAACTGATGGAAAACAAAATAAAATTTAAAGAACCTGATTACAAAAAAATCAGAGAGTTATCGCATCGTATTGACTG
>CAJONH010000245.1 GCA_905235825.1 Candidatus Gastranaerophilales bacterium | reverse complement strand
TTAAACTCATTTTAACCTTCTTTCTATTTCTTTTTTATGTAGTTACAATATATATATCGGCATTTTTCCCCCCCCCCTTTAGTTTTTTGAATATTGTTTTTACAAAACTTTATACACATAAAAAACCGGCTCTTGATTATATCAAGAGCCGGTTTTTATTTAATTTTTAATTATTTCATTGAATAATTTTTAGGTTGAGGACCTGCTTTTACGATTTCGGCGGGCATGTTAGGATATTTTTCTTTGAAATTATCACTAAACATTTGAGCTAATTTATTTGCTGCTTCATCATAAGCTGCTTTATCAGCCCACATACCACGAGCATCAAGCATTTCATCAGGAACATTCGGACAGCTTACAGGATAATCAACATTAAATACATCGTGATGTTTAAATTCAATTCTGTCAAATGAGCCGTTTAATGCTGCCGTAACCATAGCTCTTGTGTATGATAACTTCATACGTTTAGCCCCTGAAGCAGCACTTCCGCCTGCCCAGCCCGTATTTACAAGGTAAACTTTTGTTCCGTATTTATCAAGTTTATCACCTAACATTTTAGCATATACACTTGCATCCATAGGCATAAAGGGTTCGCCGAATAATGTTGAGAATGTAGGCTGAGGTTCGGTTACACCACGTTCGGTACCTGCTAATTTAGATGTGAAGCCTGTTACGAAGTGATACATAGCTGCATTTTTATCCAATCTTGAAATAGGAGGTAATACACCAAATGCATCTGCCGTTAAGAATACAACAACCTTCGGAATACCGCCCATAGAAGGAATTTGAGCATTATTGATATAATCAATAGGATATCCTACACGTGTATTTTCTGTTAATGAACCGTCATTGAAATCAAATTCTCTTGTTTCATCGTTCATTATAACGTTTTCAACAAGCGAACCGAATTTAATTGCGTTATATATATCGGGTTCATTTTCGGCTGAAAGATTAATACATTTAGCATAGCAGCCGCCTTCAAAGTTGAATACACCGTCAGGTGACCAGCCGTGTTCATCATCACCGATTAATTTACGTGCAGGGTCAGCTGATAATGTTGTTTTACCTGTTCCTGACAAACCAAAGAATACGGCTGTTTCATGTGTTTCAGGATCCATATTTGCACTGCAGTGCATAGGAAGAACATTTTTCTTTGTCATAACATAATTCATTGTAGAGAACACTGACTTTTTAATTTCGCCTGAATATTGAGAACCTGCAATAATAATCATGTGAGCTTCATAGTCAATAGCGATACATGCTTCAGAGTTTACACCGTCAACTTCGGGATCGCATTTAAAACCGGGTACACATAAAATTGTATAATCAGGTTCACCGTAGCTTGCTAATTCTTCCATTGAAGGTCTGATTAACAGTTGATGAATAAACATGTTCTGGCTGGCCATTTCGTTTATAACACGGAATTTTTGCGTATATGTTTTATCTGCACCTGCATAGCCGTCAAAAATAAATACTTCTCTGCCTTGCATATATGCAGCCATTTTTTCTTTTATTGAATTAAATCTTTCACGTGAGATAGGTCTGTTTACTTTTCCCCATGCTATTTCATTATGAATACCGTCTGTATCAACAATGAATTTATCTTTAGGTGAACGTCCCGTATATTTACCTGTTGTAACAACAAGAGCACCTGTATTCGATAATTTTCCTTCACCTCGTCTTAATGCTGCTTCCGTTAATTGAGCAGGCGTTAAGTTACGATAAACAGCTTTCGGAGCAATTATTCCGAGCTTTTCGATTCCATAAGTTTCCATTTAGTTAACCTCCTTTTTTATATGGTAAATTATTTGTTATTATATTTTCAGCCATAATATATTTGTTCATGCCTTATTTTACATAAACTTCCACTATAAATATAGCACAAAGTTACTGATTTTAAATTAAGTTTTTATAAAGATGGTACACATGATGTATTATTATCACTTATACATCGTTCAAAATTAGAGATTATTAATTAAGAAATGTTTTGTGAATTGAATATTTTGTTTTACTCTTTAAACCAGGATTTATTTATTATGTTGATTAAATTATGTTTTTTGCAATATTTTACAAGCTCTTTTTTTACATCTCTGAGCAGCACGCATATAGCAATAAGATTTGTTGATGCCATTACCATATACGTTGCATCAGTAAAGTCTATAACACTTTTTATATTCATACAAGAGCCGACAATAACAAAGAAGCATAAAAATAAATTAAAAAGCATAGAGCGTTTTTTACCTTCTCCGACTAAGAATGCCCACGCTTTTTGTCCGTAATACGCCCACGATAGTATTGTTGATAATGCAAAGAGAATTATTACAACCGCTAAAATATAAGGAAAGAAGGGTAAAACACTCTTAAAAGCGGCAGAAGTAAGTTCAACCCCCGTTATTCCCGATGTATAATTAGTATATTCGCCTGTTAATATAATAACGAAAGCCGTCATTGAACAAACAACAACCGTATCAAAAAAAGGTTCTATCATTGAAACAAATCCTTGCGATGCGGGTTCATCCGTTTTTACGGCTGCATAAGCAATAGGAGAGGAGCCTATACCTGCTTCATTTGATTGAAGTGAACGTCTTAACCCGATTATAACGGTACCTGCTATCCCGCCATATACTGCCTGAGGGAAAAATGCTTCATGAAATATTGTATATATTGCCTGTGGAATATGTGTTATATTCATTGCAATTATAATTATGCAGGCACCGGCATATATAAGACACATAGAAGGAACTACTTTTGATGTTACATTTGCTATACTTTTAATTCCGCCTACAATAACAAGCCCTACAAAAATAGCAACAGCCAAACCGAATACCCAGCTGTTAGCGGCAAAAAAACTGTTTTCACCGCCTGTTATATTTATAAATTGTTCTAATGCCTGATTTGTTTGGAGAAGACATCCTCCGCCAATAGTTCCCGGAATAAGTGCCAATGCAAATATATAAGAAAGCGTTTTACCCAGAGCGTGGTATTTTCTTAATGCAAAACCTCTCTCAATATAATACATAGGTCCGCCCGAAACACTTCCGTCACGGTTAAAATGTCTGTATCTTAATGCAAGAGTAACCTCGCAAAATTTTATTACCATTCCGAAAAAAGCACCAAGACACATCCAAAACATTGCTCCTGGCCCGCCTACCGATATCGCTATTGCTACTCCCGCAATATTTCCTATTCCTATTGTTCCTGATAATGCCGTCGCTAAAGCCCCCAGCGTTGAAACTTCACCTGAACCTTCTTTTTCTCCCGCTTTCTTTTTCCCGAATATTTTTGTTATTGCGTGCTTAAATCCCCAAATACTAAGCCCTCTGAAATATATTGTACAAAATATACTTGTCAATATTATAAGAAATATCAATAACGGAATATCATTTCCATATATATTTACCGGAGAAAATATTATTTCGGAAAATTTGTCGGAAAAAGGTGCGAAATATCTTTCTATTTTTTCGTCTATTCCTTCAGCTAAAGCTGTCTGAACGGACATAACCATTCCAAACATTAATAAAATCAGATATTTTATCACTATCATTACCCTTCCGTTATATCAATTCCTTAATAAAGGATAATTAAAAAATATTTCAAATTCAATATTTTTAAAGTAAACCGTTACAAATAACTTTTCTGGTAACTCAGCAGAATTACCTTGCTCAATAAAAAAGGAAATACAAACCGCAGACCTTCTCCTCAATTCTTAAAATTTTAAATTCAACCTATAAGCCCGTAACTCGTACCCTTCGGGTACTCAAACAAACGGGCTTTTGCTCTTGTTTCATCAAAAATTTTTAAAGAATTTCGTCAACGGTCTTGCTTATTTGTATTTCCTTTTTGTAAAAATTGAAGTATAATCATGCAATAATCAGAGGTTAAAAGTGAAAGATAAATATATTATAATAGGCTCCGACCACGCAGGGTTTGAACTTAAAGAAATAATAAAAAAATATTTAATTGAAGAAGGTCTTGAAGTTCATGATATAGGTGTATATACAAAAGAGTCCGCCGATTATCCCGTAATTGCAAAACAGGTCGCAAAAGAAGCCGTTGAAAAGAGCTGCAGAGCAATTCTCATTTGCGGAACGGGAGTCGGAATGTGTATCGCTGCAAATAAAGTCAAAGGGATAAGAGCTGTTGTCTGCTCAGATACTACAAGTGCAAAATATTCAAGACTGCATAACAATACAAATATTTTATGTTTCGGTGCAAGAATTATCGGTGAAAATTCGGCAAAAGATATATGCAAAATTTGGCTTGAAACTGAATTTGAAGGCGGAAGACATCAAAAAAGAACAGATATGCTTGAATAAAAAATTTATGTTTGGTTTATAATTAGCTTATGTTTCTCGATAAAGCAAAAATAAAAATACTTTCAGGTAAAGGCGGCAACGGTATAGTGGCTTGGCGTCGTGAGAAGTATGTGGATAAAGGCGGGCCTGCAGGCGGTAACGGCGGCAAGGGCGGTGATATTTATCTCATTGCGGACAGAGATATTTCAACATTAATGGATTTTCAATTTCAATCCGTATTTAAAGCCGAAAACGGCGAAAACGGATACATAAAAACTCAGCACGGACGATGCGGAAAAGACTTATACATAAAAGTTCCGGTTGGTACCATTGTTAAAGATTGTTCTACAGGTAAAATTATTGCCGATTTAAATGATGAAGGTCAAAAAATTCTTGCGGCTCAAGGCGGCAGAGGCGGAAGGGGAAATGCCTGCTTCGCTACCCCGCAAAAACGAGCTCCGCAATATTGTGAACCGGGTGAAAGCGGTATTGAAAGAACTCTTGAACTGGAACTTAAACTTATTGCCGATGTAGGGTTACTTGGTCTTCCAAATGCGGGAAAATCAACTTTTATAAGTGTAGTCAGCAGTGCAAAGCCTAAAATTGCAGACTACCCGTTTACTACCATTGTTCCTAATCTCGGAGTTGTAAGAAAAGACAGCGGCGACGGTTTTGTTATAGCTGATATTCCGGGATTAATTGAAGGTGCTTCTGAAGGAACGGGACTTGGTCACGAATTCCTGCGTCACGTTGAACGATGCCGTTTTTTAATTCATATTGTTGATTTGACATTGGAAAATCCTTTGCAAAATTATAAAATCATTAATGAAGAATTAAAAAAACATTCGGAAACTCTTTCAAATGTTTATCAGGTTATTGCATTAAATAAAATTGATGCTGTTGATGAAGAAACAAAACAAAAATATTATAATGAATTTAAAAAATTATCACGTGATGTTTTCTTAATTTCAGCGGCTACAGGCGAAAATATAAAAGAATTTATGCATTTTGTTTCACAAAAGGTTGATGAAATACCAAAGCCTGTTATAAAAGTTGATGTGGAATATGATGATGCTGCAAAAGATAATGATGACAGCTCTTATAGTGTATATAAAGTTGATAAGCATACATTTGTTGTTGAAGGCGGTAAAATTTTCAGGCTGGCAAATGTTACTGACGGAAGAAATACCGAACAATTATACAGATTTCAAAATATATTAAAATCTATGGGAGTATTTGATGCTTTGAAAGCAGCCGGTGTTCAGGAAGGTGATATTGTTAAAATAGGTCATCTTGAATTTGATTATTTATATTAAGGGATAAAATAAGAAAATAATTATCCTATATCCCATCTTCCGCATGTTCCGCCCCAGCGTGCAATAATTTTATCGGATTTATTATTTAATTCGTGAGATGTAATCTCCCCTTCAACAATTGTTATAACTTCACAATTGTTTGAACATCCGCTGCATTGGTTTGTGTATGAATTAAACGACATTTCCCCTACACTGAAACCTTTAAACGATGTAGGTTTTTCATTGAACTGGTGATTTTCCATAGCAAGTAATGCTGCCCCTATAGCACCCATTGTTTGATGATTATCGGGAACAATAACTTTTGTATTTAATGCTTCTTCAAATGCTTTAACCATGCCCGAATTTGTAGCAACACCGCCCTGAAAAGTAACGGTCGGAAGAATTTCTTTTCCTAATGCAAGATTACTCAAATAATTTCTTACCAAAGCCTGACAAAGTCCGTATAATAAATCCTCAACAGGATAACCGAGCTGTTGTTTATGAATTAAATCACTTTCGGCAAAAACACCGCATCTTCCCGCAATTCTTGCAGGTGATGTAGATTTTAAAGCAATTTCACCAAAATTTTGAATTGGAACATTTAACCTTGATGCCTGTTGGTCTAAAAAACTTCCCGTACCGGCGGCACAAACCGTATTCATTGCGAAGTCGGTAACTATACCGTCACGCAATATTATAATTTTACTGTCCTGTCCGCCTATTTCAAGAATTGTTTGTACATCGGGAACATAAGTACTTGCCGCAACAGCGTGAGCCGTAATTTCATTCTTTATAACATCGGCACCAACAAGTGCACCTGCTAAATTTCTGCCCGAACCCGTTGTTCCGACTCCAAGTATGTTATATTCCTGTTTTGCTTGTTTCATTAAATTTTTTAATGAGGTTTGAACCGCTATAACAGGTTTACCTGAAGTTCTTGTCATGAAACCGTCTATAAACTTACCGTTTTCATCAACAATCGCAGCCTTTGTTGTAACCGAACCAACATCTATTCCTAAATATGAATTTAATGACATCAACTATTCCCTTTAAAATTAAGTTTTTAAACATACATTCATGCGAATATACAAATACTCACAAGTATTACAATAAATAATATCATAAACAAAAATTTATTGTCATTAAGATGTTTCGCTTCGCTCAAGACAAATTTCAGATGGTATTGTATATAACAAAAGAGCTGATATTTAAATATCAGCTCTTTGCTTATTATCATAAATTAATTTACGGTTAATTTTTTCTTTGCATCTTTTTCTCTTATTATTTTAGGAACATTTATTGTTAAAATACCGTTTTCAAGTTTTGCCTCAGATTTATCTGTATCAACTTCTTCAGGGAAATATACCGTTCTTGAAAATTCACCATATCTGAATTCTGATTTTTTATAAGAATGATCATCTCCTTCTTCACATTTTTCTTCTTCTTTTTTTGCATTGATACAAATACAATTTTTATCAAGGTCTATATCAAGATTTTCTTTTGATATACCCGGAATTTCAGCTTTTACAATAAATTCCCTGCCTTTGTCTTCAATTTCTACGGGCATTGAAAACTTATCCATCTGTTCCCAATATGCAGCTTCCGGAAAATAGCTGTCAAAATGCCTGTTTAACAGAGAGCTTATTTCATCATTCACTGTTCTGATAAAGTTGTCAGGTGTTTTTTTAATTAAGAATCTCATAACTTAACTCCTTTCAAATTCATTACCTCTTACATTTATATTATTTACCTTTTTTTTAAAATTTCTGTTTTATTAACAAAAAAATAACAATTTAATATAATTTAATATAAATTTAGATATAAGTAATCACTCATTAGGTTAGCTCTGCAGATAAAAAGAACCGGATTTCAAATTGAATCCGGTTCTTTTTTAATTTATTTGTTAGGCTGCTTGTCCCTGTAATTCTTGAAGTTCTTGAAGTCTTGCCATATCTTCTTGTGTCATATCTGCCGGCAATGTAACAGGCGGTTGACTTGTGTAATTTATATGACTGTTATACTCAGTAGTAGCTGCATAACCGTTTACTGCGGCATTAGGAGTCCAAGTATTTGCAGCTCTTTGAACAGTGGTACTCCTTTCCATTACTCGCTGCATTCTTTCTTGATTTGACTCAACCATAGCTGAAGTATAATGCCAGATTCTTGCATTTTTAGTTTCTGTATCAACCGGTGCATTATAAAGTATACCTGTCGCCATGCCTGATTGAGCTCTGGTTATAGTTGAATCAACAGTACCTGTTTGTAATGTAAGCCCTTTTATTGCACTTCCGGAAATCGGATTTGTAGTACCGGCTGCAGCCGGTCTTCGTGCAGAATTGGATGAATCTATGCCCGTAACTGAATTTGAACCTGTTCCAATTACTGTCGTAGCAGAAGCCGGAACCGAATTTGAAACACCATTTGCAGTCGATTTTCTTTCGGGATTAGACGAATCACTATCTAAATTATCATCACCTGATGAAACACCCGTTACAGCACCAAATTCAACTGTATCTGAATCAGGACCTGTTAATGTTGCACTGCCTGTTGTTCCGGGTCTATCGGAATCTTTTCCCGTATTTGTAACTTTTGCTCCTGTAGTTCCTGTAGATTGTCCGCTCTGAACGGTTGTTTGTGCCGCATTTCCTATCAGGGTTGTATTAGTATTAGCATTGGTAGTAGTATTATTAGTTGCGGCTGAATTATTATTATTATTATTTACATTTGTACCGTTACCGGTATTTGCACCGGAGGCACTTCCTAATGATATCCTTGTAAACATTCTTTTATCCTTTTTATGTGTATTACATATATATAAAGTATATACTACTTAAAAAATTGCTTTTTTGATATATACATTCTTTAATATTTCTTTACAATTAACAAAGACTTAGAATTATACAGTTAAATAGAACACATTAGGGTATAAAATATCTGTTTTAAAGTTTATTATTCAAATGTTACAAAAAAGGGAGTGAAATATAATGAATAAATTATTTTTAATAGGTGCTTTGGCAGGAATAGGATTCGGACTTTTTAAATTTATGAAAAAAGGTGAAAAAAATCAAACAAATCATGAAGTGCAAGCACAAGTATAAAATAAAAAGCTGCTATAAAGCAGCTTTTTTATTGTTATTTTAGTTTTAACTCAGTTTTCTAATTTTTCAATACGAGCTTTTGCATAATCTATTCTCTCATTAGAACCTAAGATATCGTCTTTTGTCATATCCAAAAATCTTTTATAATTATTTAATGCGTTTTGAGTTTCTCCAAGATTATCAAAAGCGGCACCAAGATAAAAATATGCATCTTTATAGTTTCTGTTAAGTTCAAGACACTTATATAACGTAGCAGTCGAAGCAGCATAGTTATTCTGTGCAATAAAAATCAATGATTTATAATAATATAAATCAGCCGATTTTTTATCAATTGCCATAGCCTCATTAACAAGCCTCATTGCCTCCGTGTAGTTTTGTGCTTCCATTGCATCAAGTATTTGAACTGTATATTTGTTCGATTCGGTTTTATTAATCAAATCCAATAAATCATGGGCAGTTTTATTATTTTTATCCAGTTTTAATGAATCATTTGCATATCGTCTTGCAGTTTCAGTATCCTTTTCCTGCAAATAAATATATCCGAATGCACAGTATACATCCGAATTATCTTTATATAAAGACATAGCTTTATTTAAATAATCGAAAGTTTTTTGCTTATTTCCCATTAAATAATTTGTTCTTGCCTGAGTTAAAATGACATATAAAGACTCAGGATTTGCACTTTCCAAAACTTCCAATGCCTGTTCATATAACTCACTTGCAATTAAGTTGTTTGCTTCCTTAACGGGTTCATCAGAAAGTTTTGCCAGCATTACGTTATATTTTGCAGCATCTGTATTATCATCAGCCTTATCACGTGCCAAACTCAGTGTATCGTATGCTTCTTTTATCTTACCTTCTCTTTTGTATATTTCAGACATTAATATATAACCGTTCGGATTTTGATCATATTTTTTCATCAATTTTGCCGCATATATCTTAGCATCAGCGAATTCACTGTTTTTCATTAATAATTCGGTTAAAGAAACATACGCCTGCTCAAATTCATAAGAATTTTTTACTCCGTATAAACGTTTTAACATTTCTTTATCATCTATTCTCTTTGAAGAAGAAAGCAAACGATACAAACCAAATCTTGATTCATCATCATCCGATGCAAGTTCTAAAACCTTCGTATATTCGTCTATTGCTTCCTTTTGCTCATTTTTCATAATATGATAAATTGCTTTAATTTTTCTTACTTCTACATCATTAGGATTTCTCGATAATATTTTTTCACATACTTCCATAGCTTTAATAGGATCTTGATTTGAATCAAAGACAAGCTCCAGAGTCTTTTTTGTCAGTGCTACATTGTTTGAACGTTCTGCACCTGCTATTGCATAATCAATTGCTTCGTTTTCACCTGTTATTAATGCCATAACAGCCATGTTCAAACATAAACCGCCATCTTTATGTAAAATTCGCCTGTATGATGAGAATAATTTTTTAATTAATGAATATGTATCATTTTGTAAATTATTGTTTTTTTTCAGATTATACAAATAAACATAATTTTCAAGAGAAGGTTCATATTGTTTTGATTTAATAAGTACGTCGGATAAAAGTACATATAAAGAATCATTTTCGGGCTCAACCGCTATTCTTCTTGTAAGTTCTTTTATTGCAGGTTCTGCCATTTCTTCATCATACCTGTTATTTAAATATACCGACTTCATTTTATAATTTGAAGATTCAATAGCCGAACGAGCTTTTGTTGTATAAGCTCTGCGAACTATAGCCTCGGTAGCAAATGCACTTGTTCCGGTCAATATTAACAGAAATAAAATACTATTCTTAATATTCATAAACTAACCCTCTTTTTTCTATATGATATCTTAAATATTGCGAAATGGCAAACAAAAAAAGGAGTCAAATTAATGACTCCTTTTTGTTTTTATTTATTGTTTTTATTATTCTTCGTCGTCTTCAATTTCTATCTGACTAGCTGCAGCGAACACATCCACTAATGCAACTCTGTTATTTATTATACTTGTATTGTTATTATATACTTCAGTTTGTCTTGGTAATTTGTTCTTTGTAACAAGTCCGTCATTTACCGAAGGAATTGAAGCCGATGCAACTACTTGCTGTGGCTGAGGTTGTTGTGGTTCTTCCGGTATTCTGGGGGTTCTATCTGCTCTCGGATTTAATAATACGAACTTTTCAGAATCGCTTGTTGCACCGTATTGTAAGTGATGACGCATATAATTGTCAGAATCACCGATTTTATCTGTTGATTTTGTTACATAGTATGTTGCTTCGGTTCCGTTTGGATTTTGTGATGAGAATGTACCTTTCTTAACTGATATTAAAGAACGATCATAATTTGCATCATCCGCATCGGTAATTATGTAGTCATTACCTGCATAAGGCTGACCTGCCTTAACATTTGCCGCTTTAATTGTCATATCACCTGTTGTATATGCATCACCATTTCCTGCAACTAACTTAGATACAGATAATGTTCCGGGAGTTTCAATTGAAACATCTCTGCCTGCAACTGCAGTTAAGCCATAAGCATCGTTTTCCACACCCGATACGTTAACTTTAATATCTCTGCCTGCATTAAGCGTTGCCTTTTTATTATTAAAGTTATAAGAACCTTTAAATTCTGTTGAGTTAATTGTTTTCGAGTTAATAATATCACCTGCTGTTGCGGTTAATTCAATTTCGGGAGCATCAAATGATGATTCGGCACCATTTCCCGTATTATCCATTGATAAAATATTACCGGTTTTAGCTGTTGCTGAAATTTTTTGTGCAGCTTTTATATCAGCTCTGTCAAACCATATATCATTAGCTGAAATAGTAAAGTTATCAGCATCCACTTTAGAAGCACCTACGACATAACCTAAAGCACCGCCGTCAGCCGTAACATTTGCACCTTTAATTTTTGAACCTGACTGTATTGAAACAGCTTTAGGTGATTTTAATGAAATGTTATTTGCATTAATTTCTGAATTGCTAATGATTAATGTACCGTCATTTGTATAAGTACTTGTTGAACTATCGGGATTTTCTCTTGTATATGATTCATTGTTGCCAACGGTAGTTGTTTCTAAAGTAACATTACCGTCTGCATTAATTTTACTGCCGTTATTAAACTGAATTTTTTGTTTAGCTTTTGCTGTTAAATCTCCGCCGACTGTAAATGTTGTATTATCAGAAATAACTCTGCTGTCCGATTCTAAATATACACTTCCGTCATTACCTTTTGATGCTTTAACTGCTTTTATTGTTGCACCGTTTGTATTAATTTCGGAATTTTTATTTGCCGAATAGTTATATGCTTTAAGAGCACCTGTTTCGATTTCACCGTTCATTGCTATTTTCATTGCGTTTGCGGAGTCAGCCGCCGTATTTTCCATTTTGCGGATTCCGCCGTGTCTTTGATATGTGAAATTTACACCGTCTGATGTAACTAAATATGTTTTACCGAATGCTTCGGTAGGCTGATTATTAACGAAAGTTACATTCGGTGTTGTTGTATTTGTTGTAATTTTTGAACCTTCATATAAGTCGATGTTGCTTGCAGCGAAAGTCAAGTTTGTTCCTGCCGTGATTGTTGCACCGTCTTCTACTTTAATACCGTCTATGCGGTCATTTGTATATGTTACTTCTCCGTCGTTATATTTTCTTAATTGTAATGTGCCGTATCCTTCCCAGCCGGTTCTTTCATCTTCAACATAAGTACCGTGCAAATTTGATGCTGTGAAAGAATTAATATTTACGTTTGCACCGCTTCCGAATAATATACCGTTCGGATTTAATAAAATAACTTTACCTGTTGATTGGAAGTTGCAAACTCCTCCGCAATTATCAGCCGAACCTGCTTTAAATTGACCGTATATTTGTGATAAACCGCCTGTTGCAGCAACTTTATTAATTGAAGTCTGGTTATGATTTGTAAATAATATATTAAATGTAGAATTACTTCCTATATTAAAATCATCATAATTTGCAACACCGGTTTCATAATATTGACCATTACCAACTGTAACATCCATTGTATATCTGCCGTTAGCTGCCGTATATGGATCTGAAACAGTAACATTTGAACTGCCTGTAGGATTATATGTCGGAAGTGTATTTGGTAATACATCAGCTAATACAGGGGTCATTCCCATTGAAGCGAATATACCGACTGCTATAGTTGTACTTAAAAGTTTTCTCATAGTCTTCTTTCCTCTATTGTATGTATTTCTGTTTTGTTATAAGTGATGTGAAAAAATTTGTTGCTATATTTTTTATTTTTTGCTTAATATCTCTTAAAATCTCTCTTAAAATTTAAATGGAAATATAGCACCTATTTATATATACTATAAAAAAACTTTTTTCTCAAAAATTTACTAAATTAATAATTATTTATTAAGAAATATTAAACAAAAAATTCAACAATATATTGACTTTGTAACTCCGCAGAAAATTTTTGTATCAATTTTTTGATTTAAAATACCCCGATTTTCTATCGGCTGATTATGCACTACTATTTTTCATTTTTTTGAAGTAAGATTATATTAACATTCAGAGGACTAAGTTAATGGCAGAGTTGAAGAATAAAGACGAGCAGTACAGCGAACTTTTACAGTATAAGAAAATGACAAAAGAAAACAAAGCAAGGCTTGTTATTACATTGCGTGCCGTATTTTTAACATTTTTTGTAATTGCTGCAACTGTTTTAGTTATGCATATCATTACTAATTATGACGATATTTCTACAATTTTTTCCAGTTTTACGGATAAAAAACTTTTTGGAGTCCAAATTACTTCAAATCCCGATGTTACCCCTTCTAAATTTAACTTTAAAATGTTAAACCGTTATCAAAATATTTTATTACTCGGCGTAGATTCAAACGGGCCTAATACGCTCCCATTTTCCGGTGTACGCTCCGATTCCATCATTATACTAAACATTGATAACCACGGCAAAAGCGTTAATGCTGTTTCAATTCCTCGTGACAGTAAAGTTTACATAGCGGAAGGGCATGGCATTCAAAAAATTAATTCGGCTTATGCCATAGGCGGTATTGAACTAACTAAAAAGACAATAGAAGAAACTCTCGGTATCAAAATTCATAATTATGTAATAATTAACTCGGACGGTGTTAAAAAACTTATTGATACTATCGGAGGTGTACCTATATACATTGATAACAGAATGGATTATGATGATTATAGTGCCGGTCTGCACATTCATTTAAAAAAAGGAAAACACGTATTGAACGGGGAAGAAGCTGAAGGATATCTCAGGTTCAGAAAGGATTTTCTCGGTGATATAGGCAGAGTTCACAGACAGCAGAAATTTATTAATGCTTTAATTGAAAAACTAAAATCTCCCGATACATTGAAAAAAATTCCCGAAGCACTTAAAATAGCAAATTTATATTCAAGAACAGATTTAAATTTATATCAAATGTCGCAATATGCTTCAACCATTCATGACCTCGATATTAATAAAGTCGAATTTGTCATGCTTCCCGGAGCTCCAAATAAAAAGGGAATTGTAAGCTATTGGATTTTGGATCCAGAAAAAACGCAGCAGGTTATCAACCGATTAATATACAGGCAGAAAATTGAAATTGCACATAATAACCTTTCGGTCGGGATTATGTATGCAAGACATAAAGAAATTGATGCTTTCGCAATACGTGATCAACTGAAAACAGCCGGTTATGATGTAAATTGTTCGGGAAGATCTTCTCAGATTAGACAATCGGTCATTATAGGCTATAATTCAACAATTCCGGAATTGTTGATTGATGAAATGAAACGCCGTGTACCTGAAATAGCAGAGTATAATTACATTCACAATCCTGTCCGTACATATTGTGATACAAGCGATATTTTGATAACAATAAAAGATGATGATTAAAAAATTGGTAAAAGGAATAAGAATAATGGAAATATTAAATATTGCAATACCCAACAAAGGAAGATTATCGGAAAAAATATATGATTTATTAAACTCGGCAGGACTTGTATTTCCTTCTAAAGACGAAAGAAGTTTACAGGTTACGACAAAAGATAAAAAGTATTCAATAATTTTTGTAAGAACTCAAGATATTCCTATGTTTGTTGAAAACGGAATTGCCGATATCGGCTTTACCGGATTTGATATTCTTACCGAATGCAAAGCTAATGTCGATAAAATAATGGATTTAGACTTTGGATATTGTGAAATGGTTGTTGCAGTTAAAGAAGAAGACACTTATCAAACATCTTCCGATTTACCTCAAAATTTGAAAATAGCAACTTCATTTCCTAATATAGCTCGTGAATATTTTGAAAAATTAGGAAAAAATCCTAAAATTATAGAAATTTCCGGTGCAACGGAGATTACTCCCCGCCTCGGTTTATCTGACGTAGTTGTTGATATCACATCTTCAGGTTCAACTCTAAAATCAAATAAACTTAGAATTATTGATAAAATTCTTGAATCTACTGCCATTGTTATTCAAAATAAAAATTTAAGCGAAGATAAAAAAGAAAAAACACATATCGTTTTAAGAGCTTTAAAATCAGTAATTGATGCACGTCAAAAGAAATATTTAATGGCTCATGTTCCTAAAAGCTCCCTTGATGAAATAAGAGCATTTCTCCCCGGACTGAGTTCTCCTACTATTATGTCTTTAGCAGGAGATGACGAGCACGTTGTAATGCACGTTGTAGTTGATGCCGATAAAGTTTTTGACAGTATTGATAAATTAAAAAAACTCGGCGGGCAGGGAATTTTAATAATGACGGTTGACCAAATGGTGAGATAATATGAATTACCCTAATATTGAAAGATTAATTGAAATTATAGATATTTTAAGAAGCGAAAACGGCTGCAAGTGGGATAGAGAGCAAACTCACTCCACTTTAAAACGCAACATGCTTGAAGAAGCCTACGAGGCTGTTGATGCAATAGATGATAATGATAATAAACATTTATGCGAAGAACTGGGCGATGTATTGTTACAGGTTGTTTTACATTCTCAAATTGCAAAAGAAGAAAATGCTTTTAATATTGAAGATGTGGCAAAAGGTATTTCTGATAAATTAGTTCACAGACACCCTCACGTTTTTGGCGGTGTTAAAGTTACTTCAACCGATGAAATTCTTGAAAACTGGGAAAAACTGAAAAAAGAAGAAAAACCTCACAGAACCTCTGTTATGGACGGTATTTCAAAATCACAATCCGCATTAATGAGTGCTCAAAAAATAAGTAAAAAAGCAGTTAAAGTCGGTTTTGAATGGGACAATGAAAATTCTTTATATGACTGCGTTTTATCTGAGATAAAAGAATTTCAAGAGGCAAAAACACTTGATGATAAAGAAGAAGAACTCGGAGATATTCTTTTTGCTGTTGTTAATCTTGCAAGGTGGAATAAGATTGATGCGGAACAGGCTCTTTTAAAATCAAATAAAAAATTTATGAAGCGTTTTCGTGAAATGGAAGCCTTAGCCGATAAAGAACTTGAACATTTAACACTTGAAGAATGGGACAGATTGTGGCATATCGCTAAAGAAAAAACAAAAAAATAGACTATCGGCAGACTAAAGTCTATACTACTACTACCAAAATTTAAGGTTTTATTGTTTTATTTTCCAATATACTTCAAAATTATCAATTTCTTTAAGCGTTTGTTTGTAATCGCCGTTAAATTTTACCGCTCTATCATCTATATATAAATAACATGGCTGTTTTTTGCTTGTTACTGTTTTAAAATATTTATTTAAATTATTTTCTATAAGCCATTTTTCAGCCATTTTGGAATTTCTTGTCGTAAATAAAATTAAATCATACTTTTTATTTAATGTTTTAATAAAATCATCGG